>NZ_JAYSFE010000091.1:0-19486 GCF_041913585.1 Allostella sp. | reverse complement strand
CGCCGCCGCCGCCGGCGCCAGCCCGGTCTCCTCGGCCAGCGGATGGTGGACGAGGGCGAGGATGCCGTCGGCCGGTTCGCCGCGGTCGAGCCCGAAGGCCGGCAGGGCCAGCCCGTCGACGACGAGCGGCCGGCGCGCCTTGGCCCGCACCGCGGCGGCGGCGGCGCGGGCGGCCGGATCGGCGAAGGGATAGGCGCCCGCCATCTCGTGGACCACGACGTCCCAGCCCAGCGCCCGGAGGCCGGCGACGATGCGGCGGTCGTAGATGGTGCCGCCGGTCCGCCGGTCGAGCCGGCCCGGCAGCGCCAGGTCGAGGTGGGTCACGCGGCGGCGGCGATCGGCCCCTCGAAGCTGGCCCAGGCCCGGGGCGATTCGCGGAGCGTGACCTTGAGCGCGACGAGGCGGCCGGCGGTGTCGGGGCCGAGATCGCCGGCCGCGGCCCGGGCGGCGAGGCGGCGATGGATCTCGGCCGCCAGGAACTCGGTCGTCGTGTTGATGCCGGCGAAGTCGGGCTCGGCATCGAGGTTGCGGTAGTCGAAGGCGGCCAGCACCTCGCGGAGCGCGGTCATCGCCCGGCCGATGTCGCAGACGACGCCGTTGGCGTCGAGCGCCGGCCGGCGCAACTCGGCCTCGACCGCGTAGGTGGCGCCGTGCAGCGCCTGCGCCGGCCCGAAGAGCGTGCCGCGGAAGCTGTGGGCGATCATGAAATGGTCCGAGACGGTGACGGCATACATGGGACGGCGGGCCTTCTCTCCGATGGCTCAGGGGTAGCGGACGGCGTGGCAGAGCGTGCCGTCGGGCGGACCGGACAGCCGCTCCATCGTCCGCGGCAGGTCGGCGAAGTCGCTCTCGCCGGTGACGAGGGCGTCCAGGGCGGGGTCGCGCAGCAGTTCGAGGGCGAGTGCGAGGCGGCGGCGGTGGCTCCAGCGGCGGCGCTGGGCGGGCGCCACCTGCCCCACCTGCGACGAGCGCAGGGTCAGGCGCCGGGCATGGAAGGCGCCGCCCAGCGGCAGCGCGACGGGGCTCGACCCGAACCAGCTGAGCACGGTCACCACGGCCTCGTCGCCGGCGAGATCGAGGGCCGTCACCAGCCCGTCCGGCGCGCCCGTCGCCTCGAACACGGCGTCGCAGCCGCGGGGTGCGCCGCCGACATCGGCGAAGCCGGCGCCGAGCGCGGCCGCCACCGCCGCCTTGCCGGGATCGCGATCGACCAGCGTCACCACCGAGCCCGGCACCGCCGCCGCGAGGCGCGCGACCAAGAGGCCGACCACGCCGGCACCGACCACCGCGACCCGCTGGCCCGGCAGCACCGGCGAGTCCCAGAGCGCGTTCACCGCCGTCTCCATGTTGGCGGCGAGCACGGCGCGGCGCGGCGGCAGACCGTCCGGCAGCGGCAGCACGGCGTCGGCCGGGACCACGAACCGGTCCTGGTGCGGGTGGAGGCAGAAGACCGTGCGCCCGAGAAGGTCGGGCGGCCCCGCCTCGACCCGGCCGACCGCGGCATAGCCGTACTTCACGGGATGGGGAAACTCGCCCGCCTGGAACGGACAGCGCATCCGCGGCCACTCGCTCTCCGGCACCCGGCCGCGGAAGACGAGCGTCTCGGTGCCGCGCGAGATGCCGCTCCACAGCGTCGCCACGCGGACCTCGTCCGGCCCGGGCAGCGCCAGCGGGCCGGTCCGGAGCTCGCCCCGGCCGGTGCCCACGGTCCACAAGGCGCGGGCCGCGGACGCGGCCGGCGGCTCAGCCGGACCGGCGGACATCGCAGTCGAACAGCACATCGTCCCCCATACGGAAGATGCGCGTCGGCGGACGTAGCGCCTCGGAAAGATTCGTCAGCGGCGCCAGGGAGAGCGCGGGCCGGCCCGAGCCCAGGATCATCGGCGCGACGGCGATCTGCAGCCGGTCGAGGCAACCCTCGGCGAGAAAGCGCGAGACGGTGACGCCACCGCCTTCGACGAAGACGCGGCGGCAGCCGAGCCCGGCCAGCACCGCCACCACGGCGGCATAGTCGATGGTCTCGCCGCGCCGCGGCACGCCGAGGATGCGGGCGTCGCCGATGCGCTCGCCGTCCTGCCGGTCCTCGGCGCAGAGCAGCACGGTCTCGGTCTCGCCGTCGCGGAACAGCCGGTAGCGCTCGTCGAGCCGGCGCTCGGTGTCGATCACCACCCGCATCGGGTGCCGGCCCGGCACCCGCCGCACCGTCAGCCGGGGATCGTCGTGCCGCACCGTTCCGGCGCCGACGACGACGGCGCAGGCGAGCGCCCGCATGCGGTGGAGATGGTCGAGGTTGGCGGCACAGGTGATGTAGGTCGATTCGCCGGCATCGGTGGCGATGCGCCCGTCGAGGCTCTGCCCGAGATGGGCGAAGACGAGCGGCCGCGGCCCCGCATCGGCGAGGAACGGTCCGTAGAGGTCGAGCATCTCGGCCGCCTCGCGATCGGCATCGTGACGGTCGAACAGCGGGTCCGGGGCCGGGGCGTCGGCCGCGTGCCGGCACAGGCGTGCCCATGCGCCGTCGCCGTCGATGCGCGCGCGGGTCTCCGCGGTGGGGTCGGGGGCGACGGTCGGCAAGGAGGGTCGGGGCTCCTCGGAGTGCGGGCGCGGGAACGGCCCGCCGGACGGGGAGCTTAGCAAACTAGGCCGCGCCGGGGCAGATGCCAGTCCGGCCTGCCCGATCGGGCGGGCCTCTCAGGTGGGCGCCACCCGTCCGCCGACGATCCGGTTCCGCAGCGCCGTCGAGACGGCGTCGATGGCGGCGACGGCGGCCAGGATGATGAGGACGAGGAAGGACACGGTCGGCCACTCGAGGGTCCGGATCTGCTCGGCCAGGTGCAGGCCGATGCCGCCTGCCCCGACGATGCCGATGATGGTGGCCGACCGGGTGTTGGACTCGAAGTAGTAGAGCACCTGGCTCAGCATCACCGGCAGCACCTGCGGCAGGATGCCGAAGCGGATGCGGTGCAACTCGCCGCCGCCCGACGCGACGACCCCCTCCCCCGCCTTGCGTTCGGTCGCCTCGATCGCCTCCGAGAAGAGCTTGCCGAACGAGCCGATGTCCGACGACATGATCGCCAGCACCCCGGCGAACGGCCCGAGGCCGACGACGTTGATCCAGATCAGCGCCCAGATCAGCGTGTCGACGCCGCGGATCGTGTCGAGGAAGCGCCGCGCCAGGAAATGCACGAGGCGCTGGCCGACCACCGTGCGCGCGGCGACGAAGCCCAGCGGGAAGGCCAGGATCGCGGCCGTGAACGTGCCCAGGAACGCGATCGCCACCGTCTCGGCCAGGGCATGGAGATAGAGCTGGAGGCGGGCGACCGACCCGAAATCGGGCGGCAGCATCAGCGCGACGAAGGTGCCGAGCTGGCCGAGCCCGTGCCACAGGCGGGCGGGCGAGGCACCGACCCACCACAGGCCGAAGGCGATCAGCAGCAGTGGCGCCGCGACCAGCGCCGCGACGGCGACGCGGCGGCCGGGCGGCACCGCGAACACGGCCGGGTGCCGCCGGCGCAGTTCGGCCATGCGGCCGGCGGCCTCCGCCCGGATCGCCGGCGGTGCGTTCACGACCGTCGCTCCAGCCCGATCAGCGCATGCCGCAGGCGCTCGGTCGCCATGTCGATGACGACGACGGCGACGACGATCAGCAGCAGGATCGCCGAGACGTCGGCATAGTAGAACTTGCGGATGGCCTCGATCAGGTCCTGGCCGATGCCGCCGGCGCCGACGAAGCCCATGACGGCGGCGCCGCGCACGTTGATCTCGAAGCGCAGCAGCGCATAGCTGGCGAAGTTCGACAGCACCTGCGGCAGGACGGCGAAGCGCATGGTGGCGATCCAGCCGGCGCCGGTCGCGGCCGTGCCCTCGACGGGCCCCATGTCGGCATTCTCCACCACCTCGGCGAAGAGCTTGCCGAGGGCGCCCATCGTGTGGATCGCGATCGCGATCACGCCCGGCAGCGGGCCGAGGCCGAAGGCGACGACGAAGACGAGGGCGAAGACGATCTCCGGCACCGTCCGGCAGAATTCGAGGAAGCGCTTCGCGAGGAAGCGCGCCACCGGCCAGCGGCCGGTGTTGCGGGCGGCCAGGAAGCAGAGGAGGAAACCGCCGGCGGCCCCCAGCGCCGTCCCGAGATAGGCGATCAGCAGCGTCTCGGCGAGGAGCCGCGACCAGCGGCCGAGTCCCCAGTACCATTCGGCCGGGTCGGAGAGGACCGAGCGTCCGCTCTCCGGCCCGGAATCGAAGACGAAGAGCCGCGCCACGTAGCTCGGCAGGCGGTCGATGTTGGCGACCAGCCGGGCCGGATCGACCTCGGCGGTCAGCGCGGCGACGAGGACCGCGAGCGCCAGGATGACGCCGCCGAGCAGGGTCTGGCGGCGGCGGCCGGAGACCGCCTCGGCGTAGGTGCGCGCGAGCGGTGCCAGCGACTGGTCGGGCAGGCGCGGGACGGTGCGGTTCATGGCAATGCGGGGTCGGGACGGCCGGCGGCGCGAAGGGAGACGCCGCCGGCCGTCGCGATCGTCAGCTCGCCCGGCGCTTGCGCAGGGAGTCGACGAACTGGATGAGCTCGACGACCGGCACATAGTCCTTGTGCGAGGTCGGCTTCCAGATCTGCTGCTGGCCGTCGGTCAGCTTGCGGAACGCGTCCGGGTCCTTCTTCTCGACCGAGAAGTAGGCGTCGCGGATCGCCGCCTTCAGGTCCTCCGGCAGCGCCGAGAGATAGGCGACCGGCGAATTCACGATCTGGTCCGACTTGAAGACGATGCGGAAGTCGTCGTACTTCGCCATCGACTTGCGCTGCATGCGCATCAGGTTGGATTCCCGCTCGTCGTTCCACCAGTTGGCGGCGACGTCGACCGTGCCCTGCTGCAGCGCGATGATCGCGTTCTCGTGGCTGCCCGTGTAGACGACCCGCCCGAAGTAGGAGTCGGGGTCGATCTTCATCTTGTCGAGGGCGAAGCGCGGGACGTTGTTGCCCGACGTCGAGTTCGGGTCGACGAGGCCGAGATTCCGCCCCTTGAGATCCTGGATCGACCGGTACGGGCTGTCCTTCTTCACGTAGAAGACCGAGAAGTAGCCCGTCGAGCCGTCGGCGTTCACCTGCATGGCGAACGGCTCGACCTTGGCGCCGGTGGCGTAGGCGCGGGCATAGGAGGCCGGGCCGTACTGGGCGACGTGGATGTTGCCCGCCTTCTGGCCCTCGATCACCGCGGCGTAGTCGTTGGCGATGCGCAGCGTCACCTTCACGCCGAGCTCGCGCGACAGGTACTCGGTGAACTTCGAGAAGCGCTCGGTCATGCCCGACGCGTTCTCGTCCGGCACGGCGGCGACGACCAGCTCCGGATACTTCGCCTTCCAGGTCTGCGCCTGGGCGGCGGTGGCGGCCAGCGCCAGGGCGGCGGCGAGGCCGGTCAGGACGGTGCGCCTCAGCATGGGAAATCTCCTGGTGGGACGGTGAGGAAGGGGGATCAGGCGGTGGCCGGGACGAGGCCGTTCGGCGCGCCCGCCGGCTCGCCGTCGAGCACGTCGGCCGCCTCCAGCCCGTAGAGCTCGCGCGCCACGGCCGTCGTCAGGGCGGCCGGCACGTCGTCGAACACCACCCGGCCGGCGGCGATGCCGATCAGCCGGTCGCAATAGCCGCGGGCGAGGTCGAGGGAATGCAGGTTGACCAGCACGGTGATGCCGTAGTGGCGGTTGATGCGCTGGATGGCGTCCATGACGACCCGGGTGTTGCGCGGGTCGAGCGAGGCGACCGGCTCGTCGGCGAGCAGGATGCGCGGCTCCTGGACCAGGGCACGGGCGATGGCGACGCGCTGCTGCTGGCCCCCGGACAGGCTGTCGGCGCGCTGGGCCGCGACGGCGGCGATGTCGAACTGCTCCAGCGCCGACAGCGCGATCGCCCGGTCCTCGTCCGACCACAGGCGGAGGAGGCCGCGATGCATCGGGACGTGGTTCAGCCGGCCCATCAGGACGTTGGTCAGCACGTCGAGACGGCCGACGAGGTTGAACTGCTGGAAGACCATGGCGCAGGTCTGCCGCCACCGGCGCAGGTCGGCGCCGCGGAGCCCCGAGACGTCGCGGCCGTCATGGACGATGCGGCCGGCGGTGGGGTCGACCAGGCGGTTGATCATGCGCAGAAGCGTCGACTTGCCGGCGCCCGAGCGCCCGATGACGCCGACGAACTGTCCGTCCGGCACCTGGAGCGACGCCCCCGTCACCGCCCAGTAGCTGCCGAACCGGCACCCCACTCCCTGCAGCTCGAGCATGTTGCACCGCACCCGGGTTTTCGACGGGCGCAAGCTGCCAGGGTCCGATGACACCCGAATGACGCTCCGGTGACGGATCGCGCGGCCGCCCGACGGCCGGATCAGGCCAGCGCGCGGCGCACCTTGGCGGCCAGTTCGGCGTCCGTGTAGGGCTTGGAGACGATCCGCTCCTCGCCGATCTCGGCGAGCGCGCCGAGGTCGGCGAAGCCGGTGACGAACATGATCGGCAGGCCGGGGCGGCGCTGCCGCACCTCCCGCGCGACCTCGGCCCCGTTCATGCCGGGCATCGCGTAGTCGAGCAGCAGCAGGTCCGGCGGCGGGGCGGCGGCCAGGATGTCGAGCGCGCTGCCGCCGCTGCCGGCCTCGAGCACCCGGTAGCCGAGCTCGCGCAGGCGCGAGGCCGTGACCTCGCGGACGTCGGCATCGTCGTCGACCACCAGGATCGTCCGCCCGCCGGCCGAGCCGTCGGCGGTGGCGCCGCGGTCGTGGTCGGCGGGGCGGACGGCAGCGGCCGCCGCCCGCGGCAGGTAGACGCGCACCGTCGTGCCCTCGTCCGGCACCGTGTCGATCCCGACGCCGCCGCCCGACTGCTTGGCGAAGCCGTAGACCTGCGCCAGTCCGAGCCCCGACCCCTCCCCCACCTTCTTGGTGGTGAAGAACGGCTCGAACGCCTTGGCCAGCACGTCGGGCGTCATGCCGGTGCCGGTGTCGGCGACGGACAGCACGACGTACTCGCCGGGGCCCGGCTCCTCCGGCCGCCGGGACGGGCCGTCGAGGACGATGTTGGCGGTGGCGATCGTCAGGCGCCCGCCGACCCGCATCGCATCGCGCGCATTGATCGCGAGGTTGAGGATGATGAGCTCGATCTGGGTCGGGTCGACCAGCGCCGGCCACAGGTCGGGCGCCAGCTCGCGGCGGAGCTGGACGCTGCCGCCGAGCGTGCTCTGCAGGAGGTCGCGCATGCTCTCGACCGTCTCGTTGAGGTCGGTCGGCTTCGGCTCCAGGCGCTGCCGGCGCGAGAAGGAGAGCAGCTGGCTCGTCAGCTTGGCGCCGCGCTCGGCCGCCTGGCGCATATGGCCGAGCCGGCGCTGGATCTGCTCCGCCGGGGCGCCGCGGACGGCCGCGCGTTCGATGAAGCCGATATTGCCGAGGATGATCGTCAGCAGGTTGTTGAAGTCGTGCGCCACCCCGGAGGTGAGCTGGCCGACCGCCTCCAGCCGCTGCATCTGGCGCAGCGTCGCCTCGATCCGCTCGCGCTCCTCGATCTGGGCGAGCAGCTGGCGATGGGCCGACGCGAGTTCGGCCGTCGCCTGCTTCTCCTCGGTGACGTCGCGCCCGATCGCGTAGACGAGGTCGTCGTCGCGGGCCGCCGTCCAGGCGATCCAGCGATAGGCGCCGTCGCGTCGGCGATAGCGGTTCTCGAACCGCTCGACGACGCCATGGTCCGAGATCGCCGCCAGGGCCTCGGCGACCGAACGGTCCTCGGGATGGACGAGGTCGGCAAGCCGTCCGGCCATCAGTTCGTCCTCACGCCAGCCCAGCAGTTCCTGCCAGGCGGGATTGAGGGCGACCGGCGTCGTGTCGAGCCGCTTCACCACCATCAGGTCGCGCGACAGCCGCCACGCCTGGTCGCGCTCGCGGGTGCGCTCGGCGACCCGCTCCTCCAGCGCCTCGTTGAGGCGCCGCAGTCCGGCCTCGGTCCGCTTGCGCTCGGTGACGTCGCGGACGACGCCGATGACGCGCGTGCACCGACCGCCCTCGAAGAAGGCGCGGCCGTGCGTCGATACCCAGCGCTCGGCGCCGACGGGACGCGCCGTGCGATGCTCCTCGACCACCTCGCCGGACCCGGCCGGGTCGGTCGCCGCCAGGACAGCGGTGCGGAACGCGTCGCGATCGCCGGGGTGGCAGCCGGCGACGAGGGTCTCGAGATCGATCTCGGCATCCCCGAGAATGCCGAAGAGCGTGCGGCAGCGGCGATCGCACGCCACGCGCCCGGTGGCCGGATCGAGGTCCCAGAGCCCGAGCCGCGCGGCGTCCACCGCAAGGCGCAGGCCGACCTCGCTCGCGCGCAGCGCCTGCTCGGCGCGGCGACGCTCGCTGCGGTCGCGCGCCTCGGCCAGCGCACGCTCGACGGCGGCCGGCAGCCGCACGAGGTTGCGCTTCATCACGTAGTCGGTGGCGCCCTGCTTCAGGGCGTCGGTCGCGAACTCCTCGCCGACCACGCCCGAGACGAAGAGGAACGGCACGTCCGGCGCCCGGCGGCGCGCCATCGCCAGCGCCTGCAGCCCGTCGAACCCGGGCAGCAGATAGTCCGCCAGGATGATGTCGATGCCGCCCGCATCGAGCGCCGCCTCGTAGCCGGCCCGGTCCGCGACATGGATGACCCGATGGTCGCCGGCGCCGCCGGCCGCGAGGTAGCTGCGCGCCAGTTCGGCGTCGATCTGGCTGTCCTCGAGCAGCAGGATGGTGACGTCCATGCGGGCGGCCGGGCGCTCAGCCGGCGCGGCGCGGCAGCGGCGGCGGCTCGTTCAGGATCGCCCAGAACATGCCGAGATCCTGGATCGCCGCGTGGAACTCCCCGAAATCGACCGGCTTGACGACGAAGGCGTTGACGCCGAGTTCGTAGCTGCGGACGAGATCCCGCTCCTCGCGCGAGGAGGTCAGCATCACCACGGGAATCTGCCGCCGGTCGGGATCCTGCTTCACCTGCTCCAGGACCTCCAGCCCGTCGATCTTCGGCAGCTTGAGGTCGAGCAGAACCACCGCGGGATCGCCCGGCTCGCGCGCGGCGAAGCCGTTCCGGCGGTGCAGATAATCGAGCGCCTCCGCGCCGTCCCGCGTGACGACGACCTCGTTGGCGAGATTGCACTTGCCGAGCGCCGCAAGTGTCAGTTCCAGGTCGCGCGGATTGTCTTCGACCAAGAGGATGGGTCTAAGGTCCGCCAAGCACACCCTCCTTTCCGTGTCTCGGAAGCGCAAAGCGGAACGCCGCACCCCGGCCCAATGTTCCTTCCGCCGCGATCGCGCCGCCATGGCGATCGACGATGCGCTTGGCGAGCGCGAGGCCGATGCCCGTGCCCTCGAACTCCTCGGCCCGGTGCAGTCGCTGGAAGACGCCGAAGAGCTTGCCGACATAGGCCATGTCGAAGCCGACCCCATTGTCCGATACACGATACTCCGTCTCCGTCGGTCCGGCGCGGCCGTCGATCGCGATGACGGCCGGCTCGCGGCCGCGGGTGTACTTGGCGGCGTTCTCCATCAGGTTGAGCAGCACCTGGCGGATCAGGCCGGCGTCCCCCCAGGCGACGGGCAGCGGCGCGATGCGCCACTCGATGGTGCGGCCCGGATGCTCGCGATCGACCGCCCGGCGCACCTCCGCCACCAGCTTGTCCATGTCGATCCAGCCCATGGCGAGGCTCGTCCGACCGAGATGCGAGAAGCGCAGCAGATCGTCGACGAGCCGGCCGGCGGCCAGGGCCGCGTCGACGATGGTGGCGAGGTAGTGGCGGGACGTCTCGTCGAGCCCGGTCGCCCGCTGCCGCAGCAGTTCGGCGTATCCGGCGATGTGGCGGAACGGCGCCCTGAGGTCGTGGGAAACCGAGTAGGAGAAGGATTCCAGCTCCCGGTTGCTGCGCTCCAGTTCCTCGGTGAAGATCGCGCGCTCCTCCGCCCGGCGCAGCACGACGTCGACGATGGCGGTGCGGAAGTCGCGGGCGCTGTCGATCTCGGCCTCCGACCAGGGCACGGCACAGCCGCGCACCTGCTCCTTCCAAAGGGCGAACGAACGGCGGGGATGGATCCGCCCGTCGCGTCCCGGCTCGGCCTTGCGGCGATCGCCGGCCCACCGGACCGTGCGCACCACCTCGGGCCGGAACCAGAAGATCGCATCGTCGTGGATGCCCGAGATGGCGACCGAGATGACGCCGCTGCCGGTCGCGGCGAAGGCGTCCGCGCCGGGCATCTCGGCCGCCAGGCAGGCAGTGGCGAAGACGGGATCGCGGCGGCCGGCGGCGCGCAGCCAGGTCGCCAGCGCGCGGATCGCCTCGTGCGGCGGCACCGTTCCCACCGAAGCGACGACGCCGTCGCTCAGGATGGCCGCGCCCTCCGCCCCGGTCAGCGCCATCCAGGCTTCGGGATGGGCGATCAGTCCGTCGGCGAGGGTCCGGACGCGGGCGAGCGGGACCAGCAGCGCGCTCTCGACCCGCTTCAGTTCGATCCGGCGCGTCGACCGGGCGGTCCGCTCGAGTGCGCCGATCTGCTGCGAGACGATGCGTCCCACGAACTCGGCCGCGGCACGCACCCGCGGATCGACTCGCCGCGGCCCGGCATGGTGGCAGGAGACGAGCCCCCAGAGCCGGCCGTCGACCACCAGCGACACCGACATCGAGGCGCGCGTTCCCATGTTGCGCATGTACTCGAGATGGACGGGCGAGACGCTGCGCAGGGCGCAGCCGCCGAGGTCGAGCGGCTCGCCGTCGACCGGGCTCCGGACCGGCTCGATCGGAACCGGGAGATAGTCGGCATCGGGGATGATCCGCAGGCGGTGGACGCGGTAGAGCGCGCGCGCCTGCGCCGGAATGTCGGAGGCCGGAAATCGCAGGTCGAGACAGGACGGAAGCACGCCGCTGCCGTCCTCCGCCAGCACCGTACCGTGGCCGTCGGCATCGAAGCGGTAGGCGAGGACGCGATCGAATCCGGTCAGCATCCGGACTTCCCGCACCGTCGCGGCCATGATGGCCGCAATCGAATCGAGCGGTTCCAGCCGGTCGAGGAAACGCCGGAGCTCGGGATAGAGTGCGTCCCGACCGGCCTCACCCTCCTCCAGCTCGAGGATCAGGCCCTGGTGCGTGCGGTGGGCAGCCAGTTGCAGCGTGCGTTGCCCGGCGGCGACCGTCCGGTGCCCGTCGAGGGCACGCAGGCCCTCCGTCGCGCCCAGCCGGGCCGCCCACGCCGTGGCATCGCCGCCGAGGAAGGTTCCGGCGTTGGCGCTCGCCTGGAGCAGCCGGCCGCTCTCCGGATCGACGACGAGCACGGCGCCGTGCGGCTGAATGCTTCCGGGGATCCGGATCGGCTCCTGCGCGCAGAGGTCGAGATCGCCGCCGCCCGCCGGCCGGTCGTCACCGTACCCCGTGTTCGTCATCGCTCCGGTCTCCGCGGCAGGCGGTCGGGCCGACACCCGGCCACGGAGCGTGGAACCGTCCGGCGGAGGAAATGGTTCCCCCGCCCGGACCCGGCGGCCGGCCCGCCCTAGACGAGCCCGTCGACGAACTGCGCGCGCTGCGTCGCGGCCGTCATCAGCAGCGCCAGGTCGTTGCCGGCCAGCACCATGCGCGCGCCCATGCCGATATAGCGCCGCATCGGCTCCTCGACATAGACGCCGCCCATGCCGGCCCACTTGCCGTGCTTCCGGCAGGCGGCGATCACGGTCTCGTAGGCGGCGACGACGTCCGGGTGCTGGAGCTGGCCCGGGACCCCCATCTCCATGGTGAGGTCGCTGGTGCCGATCAGCAGCACGTCGATGCCGGGCACCGCGGCGATGGCGTCGGCATTGGCGATCGCCGTCGGCGTCTCCAGCATGACGACGACGAGCAGCGCCTGGTTGAAGAGGGCGGCCGCCTCGCCGCCGGGCAGGGTGCGGAAGCCGAGCTGCGGCATGGCGCCGGCGACCGAGCGGTGCCCCTGGGGCGGGTAGCGCAGCCGGTCGGCGACCGTCCTCGCCTCCTCGGCGGTGTCGACATGCGGGATGACGATGCCCATGGCGCCGCCGTCGAGGGCGCGCGTCGCCATGTCGTACTGGCCGTAGGGCACGCGGACGATCGGCGCGATGCCGACGCCGTTGGCGGCGACCGAGATCTGCACCGCCATGTCGAGCGTCATCGAGTTGTGCTCGAGGTCGATGAAGAGCCAGTCGAAGCCGGCCGTCTTCATGGCGGCGGCGATGTCGACGGTGCGCGCCTGGCGCAGGCCGATGCCGGCCGCGACCTTGCCGGCCTCCAGGCGCCGGCGCGCCGAGTTGACGATTTCGACCATGGGCGGGGTTCCTCCTGACGTCTCGGACGGGCAAGGGGAGCAGGTTCCGAGTGCCCCCCGGTATAGATCGCCCGGCCGGGGCGACCAAGACCGGCGCGACCGGGCTACGCCTTCCGGCGCTGCTCCGCCGCGACGAACAGTTCCAGGCCGACCACGCGGTCGAGCAGGAAGACCACCAGGATGGTGAAGCCGATGAGCACCGCCGAGATCGCCGCGATCACCGGGCTGCCGCTGTCCTGGATGGTCGAGAAGATCTTGACCGGCAGGGTCGAGAGGTCCGGCCCGACCAGGAACAGGCTGACCGTGACCTCGTCGAAGGAAATGATGAAGGTGAAGAGCAGCGCCGTCGCCAGCCCCGGCCGCAGCAGCGGCAGCGTCACCTTGCGGAAGGTGTAGAAGGGCGGCGCGCCGAGCGACATCGCCGCCTCCTCGACCGCGAGGTCGTGCTTGCGCATCGCCGCCACGATCGGGCGCCAGGCATAGGGGATGGTCAGGATGAAGTGGCCGAGCAGCAGGCCGAGGAACTCGCCGGTCCAACCGAAGATGCCGACCAGCCCCAGCATGATGACGCCGAGCGCCGCGTGCGGGAAGATCAGCGGCAGCAGCACCAGCGTCTCCAGCCCCTGCCCCATCGGCAGCCGCCGGCGGGTGACGGCGAGGGCGCCGAGGAAGGTGACGATCGTCGACAGGACGGCGGCCAACGCCGCCAGGCCGGCGCTGACACCGAGGGTCGCCAGCCAGTCGGCGCTGCCGAGGAACTCGGCGTACCAGCGCAGCGACATCTCGCCCGGCGGGAAGCCGATATAGCCGGTCTTCGTGAAGGACGAGAGCACGACGATGACGATCGGCGCCGGCAGGAACAGCAGGACGGCGGCGACGACCGTGCGGTGGGCGAAGATCCAGGCGCTCATGCGGCGCCCTTGAGGTTGCGCGAGACGCGCCGCTCCAGCCACTGGAGCGGCAGCACCACGACGAAGGCGGTGACGGTCAGGATGACGGCGAGCGTCGCTGCCTTCGGGAAGTCGAAGAGCTGGAACATCTCCTGGTAGATCTGGGTGCCGAGCATCCGGTCGCGCAGGCCACCCAGCAGCAGCGGCGTGATGATGGCCCCGGTCGACATCAGGTAGACCAGCATGACGCCGGAGATGACGCCCGGCAGCGACAGCGGCAGCACCACCCGCCAGAAGGTCTCGAGCGGGCCGGCCCCCAGGCTCATGCTCGCCTCCTCCAGCGCCCGTTCGAGCTGCAGGAAGACGGCGAGGATGGCCAGGATCATGAACGGGCAGAAGACGTGGACGAGGCCGATGACGACGCCCGTGGTGTTGAAGATCAGCCGCACCGGACCGTCGATCACGCCGAGCCAGGCGAGGAAGCCGTTGAGCAGGCCGCGGTTGCCGAGGATGACGATCCAGCCGAAGGTGCGGACGACGACGCTGACGAGCCAGGGCAGCAGGATCAGCACCAGGAGCCAGTCCCGCCGGCCCTGGTAGCGGGCGACGAAATAGGCGACCGGATAGCTGATGAAGAGGCTGACCACGGTCGTCAGCGCCGCCACCCACAGGGTGCGCAGCAGCACGTCGATGTAGTCGGCGCGGGCGAAGAACTGGCGGTAGAGGTCGAGGCCGGGCCCGTCCGGCCCGGCGAAGGACGACCAGACGAGGTCGCCCAACCCGAACAGGAAGAGCCCCAGCACGGCCAGCAGCGGCAGCAGCAGCAGCCATGCCCATCGTGCGATCCGCATCGGCCGCTATCCCCCGCCGTCGCCCGCGTCCGTCCGGCCCGTCAGCGCGACAGGAGCTGCTCGACCATCGCGACCCGCTCCTTGTGGGTCTGCGCGATGACGTCCCAGTCGGGCTGGTAGAGGCGCTCCAGCAGCGCCGGCAGCTTCATGCCGAAATTCGCCTCGTGCTGGGCCGAGATCGGCGTCGTCGTGTTGAGCGGGATGTAGCCCGAGAGGTCCAGCATCTTGGCCTGCTGGGTCGTCTCCAGCGACGACTTCAGGAACGCCTTGTAGGCCTCGGGATGCTTGGCGCCCTTGGGCACGACCAGGATGTAGGGAATGGCGAGGCTGCCTTCCTTGGGCAGCACGAACTCGACGTTCTTCACGCCGGCCTGCTTCATGCCCCAGACGCGGGTGACGTAGTAGGGCGCCGCCGCCACCTCGCCGCGGGTCAGCAGCGTGTTGAGATGGGCCATCGAGTTGTAGACGTTGAGGGCGTTGGCCCCGAGCGCCTTCAGCAGCGGCAGGCCCGGCTCGATGTTCTTCTCGTCGCCGCCATTGATCTTCGCGAACAGGACGAGGTCGTAGGTCGACGCGTAGATCGGCCGCGTCACCGACAGCTTGCCCTTCCACTTCGGGTCGGCGAGGTCCTTCCAGGACTGGAAGTCCGACACCTTGGCGAGGTCGGTGTTCACCGCGATGCCGTAGTACTGGAAGTAGGCCGGGATGCCGATGAGGCGGCCGTCGGCGGCCTTCATCTTGTAGCGCTCCGGCACATGCTTCATGTCCGGGAACTCGGCCTCGTCGAAGGTCTCGAGCAGGCCGTCGCGATGCAGGTTGGCGGCGTTGAAGTAGGTCGCCACCGCCATGTTGTATTGCGGATTGGCGCGCTGGGCGCGGATCTGCGGCTCGGGGTCCGGCCACTCGTTGATCTTGACCGGGATGCCGGTCGCCTTGGTGAAGGGTTCGGCGACGCCGGCGCGCCAGGTGGCGCTGGTGCCGCCACCCCAGGCGCCCATGACGATCTCGCCCTTGCCCTGGGCCAGCGCCGGGCCGGCCGCGAGCGACGCGGCGAGTGCGGCCGCGAACGGCAATGCGATGAAGGAACGTCGGTCCATGGAAACCTCCTCGTCGGGTTCTTGTTGGCGATCGATCGGTGCGATCAGTTGCCGGGCGCCGCCAGCAGGGCGACGTCCGCCGCCGCCCAGGTGAGCGCGATGCGCTGGCCGGCCAGGAAGGGCGCCGTGCCCGGATTGGCCGGGGTCGACACGAGGAGCCGCATCTCCCCGGCATCGACCGTGTAGCGGTGCGCCGCGCCGGCATAGACGACGTCCTGCACGACGGCGTCCATCCGCCAGGGGCTGGCGGCATCGGCGATGCGGATGTTCTCCGGCCGGATCGACAGCCGCGCGGCCTGCCCGGCGCGGAGCTCGCCGGCCGGCGCCGGCACGTCGCGCCCGAGCGCCGGCACCGAGATCGTCGCCTGCCCGGCGGCGGTCCCGGACACGCGGCCGCTCAGCAGGTTGGTATCGCCGACGAAGGTCGCCACGAACTCGGTCGCCGGGCGGTTGTAGACCCGGTCGGCGGTGTCGATCTGCTCCACCCGCCCGCCGTTCATCACGGCGATGCGGTCGGACATGGTGATCGCCTCTTCCTGGTCGTGCGTCACGAAGATGAAGGTCGTGCCGGTCCGCTGCTGGATCTGCTTCAATTCCAGCTGAAGCTGCCGCCGGAGCTTGAGGTCGAGGGCGCCCAAGGGCTCGTCGAGCAGCATCACCGCCGGCCGGATGACGAGCGCACGCGCCAGCGCGACCCGCTGGCGCTGGCCGCCGGAAAGCTCGTGGACGCGGCGCTCGCCATAGCCCTGGAGTTCGACCAGCGCCAGCGCCTCGTCGACGGCGCGGCCGATCTCGTCCGGCGGCCGGCGGCGCACCCGCAGCCCGAAGGCGATGTTCTCGCCCACGGTCAGGTGCGGGAACAGCGCCAGGTTCTGGAAGACCAGCCCGATCGGCCGGCGGTAGGGCGGCACGCCCTGGATCGGGCGCCCCTCGATGGCGATGGTCCCGGAATCGGGATGCTCGAAGCCCGCCACCATGCGCAGGATCGTCGTCTTGCCGCAGCCGGACGGGCCGAGCAGGGTGAGGAACTCGCCGCGGCGCACCTCGAGCGAGACGCCGTCGACGGCACGGTGGCGGCCGAAGGTTTTGACCACCCGGTCGAGGGCAAGCAGCGTGTCGGTCTGGGACAAGGCCGGGCCTGAAACGATCAATGCGGAATTTCATTATGACGCGAATGTCGCTTCCGGCGCCAGACACTTCCGGCGAATTCGCGAGGCCCGGGAGAAGGGCGTTGTCGCCCTCGGGCGGAGCGTGCGACCCTGACCGTCTCACCCGCCCCACCCCCACGAGCCCACCGCCATGTTCGAGCCCGGAACCCAAGCCTATCTCGCCCGCATCGCCGAGGTCTGCGGCCCCGCGAAGCCGCCGCGCTCGCTGGAGGAACGCCGCGACGCGTTCGACCGCCGCGGCCATGTCTGGTGGCGCCCGGCGCCGGACACGCTGGAAGTGCGCAACTGGCAGATCGGCCTCGCCGGCCACGAGATCCCGGTCCGGCTCTACCGCCGCAAGGGCGTGGAGAAGCCCCCGGTCGTCCTCTACCTGCATGGCGGCGGCTTCGTGAACGGTTCGATCGACAGCCATGACGCGGTCACCTGGGGCCTCGCGGAGGAGACCGGCGCGCTCGTCGTCAGCGTCCAGTACCGCCGCCCGCCCGAGAGCCCCTACCCCGCCGCCACCGACGATTGCTGGTCGGCCTTCCAGTGGGTGCTGCGCACCGGCCACTGGCTCGACGCCGACGTCTCGCGCGTCGCCGTCGCCGGCGACAGCGCCGGCGGCTGCCTCGCGGCCGCCCTCGCCCTCCAGGCGCGCGACCGCCAGGCGCCCGACCTGCGCCTGCAGATGCTGCTCTATCCCTGCCTCGACACCAACACCGACCGCGCGGTCTACGAGACCGCGAAGGACCCCTTCGTCAGCCGGGCCGGGATGCGCTTCTACTGGGAGCAGTATCTCCAGGGCCGGCTCGACACCACCGACCCGATCGCGGCGCCGCACCAGGCGAAGAATCTTGCCGGCCTCGCCCCCGCCTATGTCCAGACTGCCGAGCACGACCCGCTGCACGAGGAGGGCGAGGAATATGCGCATCGCCTGAAGGCGGCGGGCGTGCCGGTGACGCTGGACCGGGTGCCGGGCACGATCCACGGGCTGATGCGCGCCCGCTTCGCCAGCGAAGTCTGCCGCGCCGCCTTCGTGCGCGCCGCGGCCGCGCTCCGCAACGCCCTCGCCTGAGGGCCGCCATGACGGAGGGAGCACGTTTCGCCGGCAAGGTGGCGGTGGTCACCGGCGCCGCCAGCGGCATCGGGCTGGCGACCGCGGTGCGGCTGGCCGAGGAAGGGGCGCGGGTCATCGCCGTCGACATCGACGGCGAGCGGCTCGTCCGGGCGATCGCCACCACCGGCCTCGCCAACCTGCTGCATCTCTCGCTCGACGTGGCGGCCGACGATTCGCCGGCCGCCATCGTCGGCATGGCGAGGGACCGCTTCGGCCGGCTCGACATCCTGGTCAACAACGCCGGCATCGGCGGCTCGCGGCCGATCGGCGAGACCACCGACGAGGCGATCGACCGGATGCTCGCGGTCAACCTGCGCTCCGTCCTGCGCCTGACGCGCGAGGCGCTGACGCTGCTGCCGCGGCCGGGCGGGCGGATCGTCAACACGGGCTCGGTGTTCGGCCTGACGGGCTTTCCGGGGAGCGCCGTCTACGGCGCGACCAAGGCCGCGGTCATGCACCTGACGCGGCAGATGGCCGCCGACTACGCGCCGCTCGGCATCCTCGTCAACGCGGTGGCGCCCGGCGTCATCGACACCGGCATGACCGGCCGCCGCATCCGCGAGGACGCCTGGTACCAGAAGGCGATGATCGAGACGACGCCGATCGGCCGCGTCGGCCGGCCGGAGGAGATTGCGGGCGTCGTCGCCTTCCTCTGCTCCGACGACGCCTCCTTCGTCGCCGGCGCCGTCATCCCGGTCGACGGCGGCTGGGGCAGCGTCCACTACATGCCGCGATAGCGGCGCCTCACAGCGGGAACAGCACCGCGGCGGCGAGCGCCGCCGCGGCGCGGACATGGTTCCAGCGGCCCCAGGGCCGGCGGTAGCCGGGCCAGTCGAGGCCGCCCCGCGCCAGCCGCTCGTTGAGCGGCACGTTGCCGGCGATCGTCACGCCGATGGTGCCGGCGAGATAGCAGACCGCGGCGCCCAGAACGGCCGGATCGGGCCAATGGACGACCGCCGCCGCCAGCGCCAGCCCGCCCGTGCCGAAGAAGGCCGCGAAGAAGAGCGGATTGAGCACCGTCACGTTGATCGCCCGCATCGCGGCCGCCGCATCCTCGGGCGGCAGCCGGTCGAGCGCGGCGAGGACGAAGGTCGAGAAGGCGAAGAAGATGCCGGCGACGAGGCCGCTCCCGGCGGAGGCGGCGACGAGGAGGGCCGACGCGGCGGTCATTGCCGACGCCCCGGCCCCCCTCGAACTCAGGCCAAGCGCTCGAAGAGGCCGGCGAGCAGCCGCGCCCGCGGCCCCAGCGAGGAGACCAGCAGGTGCTCGCCGTGGGTGTGGGCGCCGTCGCCCATGACGCCGAGACCGTCCAGCGTCGGAATGCCGAGCGCGCCGGTGAAGTTGCCGTCACTGCCGCCGCCGAACTGGCCGTGCTTGAGCTCGAAACCGAGGTCGCCGGCGATGGTCTGGGCCCGGTCGAAGAGGTCGAGCGTCCCGGGATGGGGCCGGAAGAGCGGCCGCACGCTGCCCGCCTCGACCTCGACGCGGACGCCGTCCTCCTCGCCCGCCAGGCCCGCCATGCGCTCGCGCACGAGATCCATGTCGGCCTCGCTCGGCGCCACGCACAGCACCTCGGCATGGCACTCGATCGGGATGACGTTGACGAAGGTGCCGCCGCGAACGACGCCGACGCTGTAGGTCTGGCCGCGGTCGCGGTCCGACCAGCCCTCGATGCGCTCGATCAGGTTGGCCATGGCGCGGACGGCGCTGCGCCCGAGCCGGTTGTTCTCCGACCCGGCATGGGCCGGCCGGCCGTAGGTCCTGAGCTTGTAGCGCAGGAAGGCATGGCGCCCGGTGACGAGGCGGCCGTCGGCGCCCTTGGCCGGCTCCGGCACCAGGACGAAGGCGTGGCGGCGCGCCTCGTCCTCGATCCGCTTCCGGGTCGAGGGGCTGCCGACCTCTTCGTCAGGAATGAACATGAAGGTCACCGGCAGCTCCGGCGCGCCCGCCCGCTCGACCACCCGGCGGATGGCGTGGCAGGCGAGGTACATGCCGCCCTTCATGTCGTAGCAGCCCGGCCCGTAGAAGCGGTCGCCGTCGCGGCGCATCGGCAGGGCGCCGTCGAGCGTGCCGACGAGATGGAC
>NZ_JAYSFE010000090.1:11825-19487 GCF_041913585.1 Allostella sp. | reverse complement strand
GGCATCGACAGCCTGATCGACGATTCGATTCCCAAGGAGGAAGAGGACGACGATTCGGGCACCGGCGCGGCGCCGAAGCAGTAGGGAGGGGCGGCAGCATGGAAACGACGGCCGGCGCGGTCCTTCTGGCGCTCTATCTGGCGGCGGTGCCGCTGCTGCTGCGGGCCGTGCCGCGGCGCGGGCGGCCCGGACTGCTGCGCACCGCCGGCGCGATCGAGGTCGCGATGCTGCTGCACATCGCGCTCCTGCTGACGGGCACCGTGCTGGTGCTGCTGGGGCTCGACGTCGGCTCCTAGACCGGCTCCAGCCGGCGGTGCGGGTGGGGCGGCAGTTCGACCGCGATCGTGTCGCCGCCCCGGACCTCGCCGCCGGCGAGGACGATCGCCATCACCCCCGCCTTACGGACGAGCCCGCCTTCGGCATCGCGGCCGAGGCTGGCGGCCATCAGGCCGGGCTGGAGCCCGTTCAACTGGTGGCAGGGATTGCGCAGGCCGGTCACGGCGACGACGGCGTCGCGGCCGAGATGGAGCCGCGTGCCGGCCGGCAGGCCGAGCAGGTCGATGCCGCGGGTGGTGACGTTCTCGCCCATGCGGCCGGGCGGCACGTCGAAACCGGATGCCGCCAGTTCGTCCAGCAGTTCGGCATGGATCAGGTGGACCTGGCGCAGGTTCGGCTGGGTCGGGTCGCGCGCGACCCGCGAGCGGTGCTTCACCGTCGCGCCCTGGTGGGCGTCGCCCTCGACGCCGAGACCGGCCAGCAGCCGGATCGCGTCGCGGAGGGGCTTGGTCATGGTGTGGCCGGGGCTGGCGGCGACGGCGATCACGGTTCCGGTCATGGGCGCGTCGGGGGCCCTGGACAAGGGAACGCCCGCGGCCCCAGGGAGCCGCGGGCGTCGGGAGGGTCGGCCGGATCGAGACGATCAGCCGAACTTGTAGTCGAGCAGGCGCGCGTTCATGAAGCCCTGCTCGGAGATGCGGTTCCAGGCCATCAGTTCGCGGCGCGACTTCAGGAAGGACTCCGTCACCTTCTTGGTGATGGCATCGCCCGAATCCCGCATCTCGGCGATCACCTGGCCGCAGGCTTCGCCATAGACCTTCAGGAAGTCGTTGGGGAAGCGGCGGAGCTGCACCTTGTGCTGCCGCACCAGCGTCTCCAGGGCGGCGCCGTTGCGCGAGTTGAACTCCGACGTCAGCAACTCGTTCTCCGCCCGGCAGCAGGCGGCCACGATGAGCTGCAGATCCTTCGGAAGGGCGAGGAGCTTCTTCTTGTCGAAGGTGATCTCGATCTGCGTGCCGGGCTCGTGCATGCCGGGCCAGTAGTAGAACTTGGCGACCTTGTAGAAGCCGAAGGCGAGGTCGTTCCAGGGACCGACCCATTCGGTGGCGTCGATCGCGCCCGACTGCAGCGCGGCGAAGATCTCGCCGCCCGGCAGGTTGATCGTCGTCATGCCGAGCTTGCGCAGGGCTTCGCCGCCGATGCCGGGGATGCGCATCTTCATCCCCTTGACGTCGTCGGGGCTGCGCACCTCCTTGTTGAACCAGCCGCCCATCTGCACGCCGGTCGAGCCGCCGTGCCAGCCCTTGAGGCCGAACTGGTCGTAGAGCTCGTCCCACAGCTCCTGGCCGCCCTCGAAGTTCATCCAGGCGGCGAGTTCGCTGGTGACGAGGCCGAAGGGAACGGTCGAGAAGAAGTTCGTCGCCTTGGACTTGTTGATCCAGTAGTAGGGCGAGGCGTGGAAGCAGTCGGCCGCGCCCCGGGTGACGGCGTCGAAGCTCTCGAAGGCCGGCACCAGTTCGCCCGCCCCGAAGACCTTGATGGTGAGCCGCCCGTCGCTCGCCTCGCCCACCGCCTTGGCGAAGCGCTCGGCGCTGGTGCCCTGGCCGGGGAAGTTCTTCGGCCAGGTGGTCACCATGCGCCACTCGATGCGGCCCTGGGCCAGGGCCGGCGTCGCCAGGGCTGCCGCGCTCGCCGCCGCGCCGGCCGCGGCGCCCTTGATGAGCGCACGTCGCTTGATCGCCATCGATGCTCCTCCCGAAATCACACATTCTTGCGCGGCCCCAGAGGCCGAGCCTGCCGCATCATGCGATGTGGCGCCGCGGTTTTGCAACGTCGGGGAATGGCGGAAACGTCGCCTGTTCAACGGTATTCGTCGAGAATTCGACGCAGCTTGGCCAGCT
Organism: Allostella sp.; assembly: GCF_041913585.1. Classification (NCBI taxonomy): domain Bacteria; kingdom Pseudomonadati; phylum Pseudomonadota; class Alphaproteobacteria; order Rhodospirillales; family Allostellaceae; genus Allostella; species Allostella sp. The sequence continues at coordinate 17,310 of NZ_JAYSFE010000090.1, read as the reverse complement.
TGTCGCGGCGGGCGCGGTCGCTCTCCAGCCGGTCCAGCGCCGGGCGCAGTCCGACCAGCAGCCGGGCATAGGCGTTGTGCCAGTCCTCGTCCGAGGCGCCCTCGGCGGGCGGCTGCCGGGGCCCGGTTCCGGCCGTGGGCGTGGGCGTGCCGGGCAGGGTGGCGACGGCGCCCAGTTCCGGCCGGAACAGCCGGTCGGCCGGCCAGCCCGACGCCGCCAGCCCCTGGGCGAGGGCGGCCAGCGCCGCGGTCTCGCCATGCACCAGATAGGTCGCCAAGGCGACCGGCGCGCGGGCACCGATCCAGGCGAGCAGTTCGGCGCGGTCGGCGTGGCCGGAATAGTGCTCGAACCGCACCAGCCGCGCCTTCACCCGCACCTCCTCGCCATGGATGCGCACCCGGTCCGCCCCGTCGAGCAGGACCCGGCCGAGCGTGCCGGTCGCCTGGTAGCCGACGAAGAGCACCGTGGTGTCGGGCCGCCACAGCCGGGCCTTGAGGTGGTGGCGGATGCGCCCGGCCTCGCACATGCCGCTGCCGGCGAGGATGATCGCGCGGCCCGACAGGCGGTTGATCGCCTTGGACTGCTCCACCGTCTCGACGAAGCGGAACTCGGGCCGGGAGAACGGGTCGCCGCCCACCGGCATGTCCTCGAGCGAACCCGAGCGCCGGCGGAAGGCCCCGGTCACCGCCGATGCCAGCGGCGAATCGATGAAGACCGGGACCGGCGGCAGCAGGCTGGCGTCGTAGAGATGGGCGAGGTCGAGCAGCAGTTCCTGGGTGCGCTCGACGGCGAAGGCGGGGATCAGCACCGTCCCGCCGGCGGCGAAGGCCCGTCCGATCTCGTCCGCAAGGGCGCGCCGCCGGCGTTCCGGGTCGAGCTTCGCCCGCTCGCGGTCGCCGTAGGTGCCCTCGACCACCAGCACGTCGAGAGCGGCGGGCGCCGTCGGATCGGGATGGAAGAGCTTGTGCTCAGGGCCGATGTCGCCCGAGAAGAGCATGCGCAGGACTGGGGCCGCGCCATCGCCGGTCGGCACCTCCACCTCGATCGAGGCGGAGCCGAGGATGTGGCCGGCGTTCCACCAACGCAGCCGCACTCCGCCCGCCGCGTCGATCCAGGTGTCGTAGGGGACCGGACGCACCTGCCGCACGGCCCGCTGGCCGTCGGCGGCGGTGTAGATCGGCGTCACGTCGTCCTCGCCGCGCTGGCGACGCCGGCGGTTCAGCAGTTCGACCTCCTGCTCCTGGATGCCGCCGGCATCGGGCAGCAGGAAGGCGAGCAGGTCGCGCGTGCCCTCGGCCGCCAGCACCGGGCCGCCGAAGCCGGCCCGGATCAGCTTCGGAACGAGCCCGCTATGGTCGATGTGGGCATGGGTCAGCGCCAGGAAGTCGATCGCCGCCGGGTCGAAGGGGAGCGGCGCGTAGTTCAGTTCGCGCAGGCTCTTGGAGCCCTGGAAGAGCCCGCAATCGACGAGGAAGGCGCCGCCCGGATGGCGGACGCGGTAGCACGAACCGGTGACGGTGCCGGCAGCGCCGAGGAACTCGATCGCGACCGGACCGGCGGCGTCAGCCACGGCGACCGTCCGGGACGCGCGCGTTCGGGAAAGCCTGCGGGCGGGACGTCGGCATGCGGGCAGTCTACGCCACCGCCGCGGCGGCGGGCATTGTGCTTTTCCGGCAGCATCCGGGCGCCCGGTCGCGCCCAAATATGCGGCAGGTCTGGCCAGGAGCGGCGCCCGGGCTTAGATTCGCTCGCAAACCGGGCCAGTCGCCGCCCGCTCCGGAGCCCCGAGCAGGACCCAGATTCATGGATGCGAGCCGTACCCTCGCGCCGCACTCGGCGCGCCGCGACCTGTCGGTCATCGGCCTGATCTGCGCCGCCCACTTCGTCAGCCACGTCCATATCTTCATCCTGCCGCCGCTCTTCCCGTTCCTGAAGGATGCGCTCGGGGTGAGCTATGTCGAACTCGGGCTGGTCATCACGGTCTTCAACGTCGCGACCGCGGTGACGCAGACGCCGACCGGCTTCCTCGTCGACCGCATCGGCCCGTTCCGGCTGCTCGTCGGCGGGCTGGTGCTGGGCAGCCTGTCGCTGGCGGCGGCCGGCCTCGCCGGCTCCTACACCGCGCTGCTCGTCGCCTTCCTCTTCGCCGGCCTCGCCAACTCCGTCTACCACCCGGCCGACTATTCGATCCTGTCCTCGACCGTGCAGGACAGCCGCATCGGCCGCGCCTTCTCCTTCCACACCTTCTCGGGCTATCTCGGCACCGCGGTCTCGCCCGCCCTCATGCTGGGTCTGGCGCTGACCGTCGGCTGGCAGGCGGCGCTGGTGGTTGCCGGCGCCATCGGCTTCGCGGTGGCGATCCTGCTCCTGGTGCGCGCGGGCGACCTCGCCCATGCCCAGCCGCGGCGCAAGCAGGCGAAGTCGGACGGGGCGGCGCCGGACGGCGTCCGGCTGCTGCTGCAGCCGACGATCCTCGGCCTGATGTTCTTCTTCATGCTGATCACCATGTCGGCGTCGGGCCTCACCTCCTTCTCGGTGGTGGCGCTGAACAGCCTCTACGGCACGCCGCTCGCGGTCGGGAACACGGCGCTGACCGGCTATCTCGTCACCGGCGCGATCGGCGTCCTGGTCGGCGGCTGGATCGCCGATCGCACCCGGCATCACGCCTTCGTCGCCGCGGCGTGCTTCGCCAGCACGTCCTCCGTCGTGCTGCTGCTGGGCTCGGTCGATCTCGGCCCGACGCTGCTGGTGGTGGTGATGACGCTGTCCGGCCTCGCCTACGGCATCATCATGCCGTCGCGCGACATGATGGTGCGGGCTGCGACCCCGCCAGGGTCGTTCGGCAAGGTGTTCGGCTTCGTCTCCACGGGCTTCAGCGTCGGCGGGATGATCGCGCCGCCGCTCTACGGCTACATCATGGACCGGGGCGAGCCGTTCTGGATCTTCGCCTGTGCGGCGGCCTTCATGCTGGTCGGCACGCTCACCGCCCTCAGCCGGTCGCGCATCGCCACCCGGCCAGTCGCCACCGCCGCGGCGGAATAGGTCAGTCGCCGGCGATCCGCACCGGGTCGCCGGTCGCCACCCGGCCCGGCTCCACCACTTCCAGCAGCGCGCCGAGGTTGGCGCCGTTCTCGCGCGTCAGCAGGTCGAGGACGGCCGGGTCCTGGTCGACGCCGGGCTGGGCGATGGTGACGAAGGCGCAGCGCCGGCAGGGCTCGACGACGCGCAGCCGGACGGCGCCGACCGTCACCTCGAGCCCCGGCGCCCAGGCGGATTCGGGGAAGGGCCGGCTGCGGTCCGGCCAGTCGACCACGAGATTGGGGCGAAAGCGCACCCGGTCGGCGCTTCCGGGCGCCGGCAGGCGCCGGGCCAGAGTCGCCAGCGAGGCGGTGGTGACGAGATGGACGGCCCGCACCTCGTAGCGCGGCGGCACCGTCTCGACGCCGTCCGAATCCGGTCCGGGATGGCGGACCAGCCGCACGGGAAACCCGAAATGCGCGGCGAAGGCGGGATCGACGGCGACCGCCGCTCCGGGCCGCCAGTCGCCGCCCGGCAGACGGACCTCGACCGCGGGCGCGCCGGCGACCCGGGCCAGCACGTGCGGCGTCGGCCGCCAGCGCCGCCGCTTGGGCGAGGCGATCTCGCCCGCCGCGTCGAGCAGGCCCCACAGGCGGTCGCCGTCGAGACCGGCCGGGCCGATCGCGACGGCGTCGAGCCGTTCGCCGCCCATCGAACTGACGGGGTACCGCCAGATCGACTGCAGGGCGGCGCCGCCCGTCATCGGTCGATGGCCATCAGATGACGGCTTCGATCAGGTAGGGACCGGGCGTCGCGATGGCGCGAGCAAGCTGCTCGTTGAACTCCTCGGCGGTCTCGGCCCGGCTGCCGGGCACGCCCATGCCGCGCGCCATGTCGACCCAGTTCAGGTCGGGGCGGTCGAGGCTCAGCATGTCGATCGCCTTCCGGCCCGGATTGTGCGCGCCGACATTGTGCAGCTCGCCGCGCAGGATGGCGTAGGACCGGTTCGAGAAGATGACGTTGACGACGTTGAGGTTCTCGCGCGCCATCGTCCACAGCGCCTGCACCGTGTACATGCCGCTGCCGTCGCCTTCGAGGCACAGCACCTTGCGGTCGGGGCAGGCGACGGCGGCCCCGGTCGCCAGCGGCAGGCCGAGGCCGATGGCCCCGCCGGTGATCTGCAGCCAGTCGTGCGGCGGCGCGCCCTTGGTGAAGGGGAACAGGCCGCGGCCGGAGGTGACGGCCTCGTCGGCGACGATGCAGTTCTCCGGCATCAGGTGGCCGATGGCATTGGCGCAGGCATCGACCGTCAGCTTGCCGGTCGACAGCGCCGGCCGCGCGGCCGGCTCCATCCGGGCCGGGGTGCCCTTGGCGCCGACCTCGTCCGCCAGCCATTCCAGCGTGTGGATCAGGTCCTGCTCGATCGTCGCCAGGCGGAAGATGTTGGTGCCGGGCGCCGTCATGACGCTGGGCTTGCCGGGGTAGGCGAAGAAGCCGACGGGCGCCTTGGCACCGACCAGGATGACCTGGCGGAAATCCTTGAGCCGCGCGATCGCCTGGTCGACCGGATAGGGGATGCGCTCGACCGAGAAGCGGCCGGCGCCGCGCTCGGTGCGGCCGTTCGAGGTCTGGGCCAGCACCTGGCAGCCGGTCTTGGCGGCGATGCTGCCGGCGGCGTTGGTGCCGGCGACGCGCAGCGCCTGGCCGGTGATGAGGATCAGCGTGCCCTGGGGGTCGCGCCGCAGCATGTCGGCCGCCTCCCGGATCGCCTCCTGGGTCACCTTCTCGCGCGCCGGCGGCTCGGCGACGGGGGCGGGGCCGGTGCCGTCGTTCCAGGCGGTGTCGGCGGGCAGGATCAGGGTCGCGATCTGGCCGGGCGCGGTGCGGGCGACGCGGATCGCCTCGGCGCCGTCGGCGGCGATCGTCTCGGCCGTCGGCGAGGTCTTGACCCAGTGCGAGAAGGGCCGGGCGATGCCCTCGATGTCCGAGGTCAGCGGCGCGTCGTGCTGCAGGTGATAGACGGCATGGTCGCCGACGATGTTGACGATCGGCGTGAAGGCGCGCCGGGCGTTGTGCAGGTTGGCGCCGCCGTTGGCGAGCCCGGGGCCGAGATGCAGCAAGGTGGCGGCCGGCTTGTCGGCCATCCGCGCATAGCCGTCGGCCGCACCGGTGACGACGCCCTCGAACAGGCCGAGCACGCAGCGCATGCCCTCGACGCGGTCGAGGGCGGCGACGAAATGCATCTCGGACGTGCCGGGATTCGTGAAGCAGACATCGACACCGCCGCCGACGAGCGTCCGCACGAGGCTTTCCGCACCGTTCATGCTCAAGGGGATTCTCCAGAGGATCGCGCGGGCGGACCGCCCGTCAGGAAGGTGCGGGCGAATGTATCGGCGGGCCCCCGGGGCGACCAGCCCCCCCCGGGGGCGCCCGGGGGGAGTGTGGCGCCCCCCGTGGCGTGGGGGGG
>NZ_JAYSFE010000090.1:2140-11815 GCF_041913585.1 Allostella sp. | reverse complement strand
GACTGTAGCGGCCGCCCCGGGGGCAGACACGCGGCCCCGGCGGCGGCCCGTTCCGTGCCGTCAGTGCGCCGCTTCCTTGCGCTTGCGGCGCGCGGCGGCGACGAGGTTCAGGCTCTCGACCAGGACCGAGAAGCCCATGGCGGCATAGACGTAGCCCTTCGGGATGTGGAAGCCGAAGCCGTCGGCGACCAGCACCATGCCGATGAGCAGCAGGAAGCTGAGCGCCAGCATCTTCACCGTCGGATGCCGCGAGACGAAGGCGCTGAGCGGGCCCGAGGCGACCAGCATCATGGCGACGGCGACGATGACGGCGGTCACCATCACCCACAGTTCCTCGGCCATGCCGACCGCGGTGATGACGCTGTCGAGCGAGAAGACGGCGTCGAGGATGATGATCTGCAGGATGACGCCCTGGAAGGTGACGCGGGCGAGCGTCGCGCCCACCGCCTCGTCATGGCCCTCGACGCGCTCGTGGATCTCGCGGGTGCCCTTGAAGACGAGGAAGAGGCCGCCGCCGATCAGGATGATGTCGCGCCAGGAGAAGGAATGGCCGGCGATCTCGAAGACGACCGCGGTCAGTCCGGCGATCCAGGAAATGGACGCCAGCAGCGCCAGCCGCATCAGCAGCGCCAGCGCCAACCCGACCTTGCGGGCGCGGTCGCGCTGATGTTCCGGCAGCTTGTTGGCGAGGATGGCGATGAAGACGAGGTTGTCGATGCCGAGCACGATCTCGAGCGCGGTCAGCGTCGCCAGACTGGCCCAGACATGCGGGTCGGTCAGCCAATCCATGTGGGGTCGTACTCCCTCTGTCGAGCGGGTTCAGCGAAGGGCGCGGAACCGTGCCAGGATCACCGCCGCCAGCCCGAACAGCAGGGCGAAGAGCGGTGCCAGCACGACCAGCACGGCCTCGGCGACGAGCAGGCCGCCCAGCGCCGCCGAGACAACGGCGAAGGCCGCGTGCGCGATCCCGGGCATGTCCAGAACCTCGAGCAGGCCGACGAGGCCGGCGGCGCCGGCGGTCGTGCCGCGCACCGTCCAGCGGCTGCGTGCGAGGAAGGCGCCGGCGACGGCGACGGTGCCGGTCAGCGGATGGATCACCGCCGCAAGAAGCGGCACCAGCAGATCGACGGGGTCGGTGAAGCCCGTCATCGCGGGCGGGTCCGAATCGCGCTGAGTGGGGCGGGGCCGGGCAGGGCGGTGCCCGTGGGCATCGTCGACATCCGTCGCACTCTAGCCGATTTCCCGGCCCGCCGCTGGCCAAACCGCACGCGCGCTCTGTAAGAGTGGTGCGTTCCCGACCGGCAGGAGCCCACCCGCGATGCGCGCCCACGTCCTCGGCATCGACCATGTCATCGTCCTCGTCCGCGACCTGGCGGCCGCCGCCGCCGACTACGGGCGGCTCGGCTTCACCATCTCGCCGCGCGGGACGCACAGCGCGCACATGGGCACCGGCAACCACACGGTCATGCTGGAGCGCGACTATTTCGAGCTCATGGGCGTCGTCGCCGAAACCGACGCGAACGCCCGCTGGCGCGAGATCCTGGCGCGCCGCGAGGGCATGAGCGGGGTCGCGCTCAAGACCGACGGCGCCGCCAAGGCCGCGGCCGAGATGCGCGCCCTCGGCGTCGCCGCGGCCGATCCCGTGCATTTCTCCCGGCCGGTGCCGATGCCGGGCGGGGGCAGCGCCGAGGCCGCCTTCGACACCACCCAGTTCCCGCCCGAGGCGACGCCCGACGCCCGCATGTTCTGCTGCCAGCACCTGACGCCGCACACGGTCTGGGTGCCCGCACTGCTGCGCCACGCCAACACCGCCTACGGGCTGGGCGAAGTGATGCTGGCGACCGCCGACCCCGCCGCCGCCGCCCGCGCCTACGACCGCATCTTCGACCGCGGCGCCAGCCCGGTCGCGGGCGGCGTGGCGGTGGCGACCGGGACGGCGCCGCTCGTCCTGCTCCGGCCCGAGGCGCTGCGGGCGCGCTATCCCGGCGCCGATCTGTCGGACCTGCCGCCGACGGGCCTCGCCGGTTTCGTCGTCCGGGTGCGCAGCCGCGCGGCCGCGCGCCAGGCGCTGGCCGCGGGCGGCGTGCCGTTCGTCGAGGAGGGGCGCTCGCTGGTGGTGGCCCCGGCGGCCGCCCGCGGCGCCCTCATCGAGTTCCGTCCGGACTGACGGCAGGGGCGCGGCCCGCGATGGCCGCCATCGTGCTCGCCGACGACGGGGTGGTCTTCGACGGACCGGCGGCCGCGGAGCGCGCCCTCGGCGGCGCCGAGACCGCCTTCGTGGCGCTCGCCGAGGCCCTGGCGGCGCGTGGCCATGCGGTGCGGGCGCTGGCCCGCGGCGCCCGGCGGCTGCAGCATCGCGGCGTCGTCTGGGCGCCCATCGAGGCCGGCGTTCCCGAGCGTGCCGACCTCTATGTCGCCAATCGCGGCCACCGCGTCCTCGGCTGGTGCCGCGGTGCCCGGCGCACCGTCTTCTGGGTCCACAACCCGGCCCGCTATCTCCTGAAGTGGCGCTATCAATGGCCGCTCGCCCGGCGCCGGCCCATCCTGGTCTTCACCGGCGCCTATCACGCCGCGACCTACCCGGTCTGGGGCATGGGCGGCCGGCGCTGCATCGTCCCGCTCGGTGTCTCGGAGGCGTTCCTCGGCGCGCGGGAACGTCCGCCGCCGCCCCCCGTCGCGATCTTCACCTCGAACCCGTTGCGCGGCCTGGAGGCGCTGGCCGACCTGTGGGCGACGGCGATCCGGCCGCGGGTCCCGGGCGCGCGCCTCCTCGTCCATGCCGGCGGCGGGGTCTATGGCGACCCGCGGACGGCCGAGCGCATCGCCCCGGTCCTGGAGCGGGTGGCGGCCCGGGCCGCCGACGGCATCGACGTGCGGCCGCCCCTCCCCAAGACGGAACTGGCCCGAGCGATGGCGGCGTGCCGGCTCTTCCTCTATGCCGGGTCGCCGGACGAGACCTTCTGCCTGGCGGCGGCGGAGGCGCAGGCGCTCGGCCTGCCGGCGGTCGTCGGCCGGGTCGGGGCCTTGCCGGAGCGGGTGGCCGACGGGGTCACCGGGTTCGTCGTCGACGATGCCGCGGCGATGGCGGACGCGGCGTTCCGGCTGTTGACCGACGATCCCTTGTGGCAGAACCAGCACCGGGCGGCGCTCGCCCGGTCGGCCGATGCCGGCTGGGATGCCGCCGCCGCGGCTTTCGAGGCCCTGGCCGCCTGACGGCGGCGGGGCGGCAAACGGGAGGGATGCGCCATGCGCAGCAATTGGACCCGCAGCATCTGGATCCTCGGCGCCACGGCGGCGATCGCGACCGCGCTCGCCGCGTGCGCCAGCCATTCGGACCTCATCGTCGCGCACAAGAACAACGAGGTGACGGTCCGCATCGTCGGCGGCGACGCCGCCCCGTCCTACAAGGCGGCCCGCGAAGCCTGCGCGCTCGACCGCAAGCGGGCGGCCTTGGCGGGCGTGTCGGCGGAGACGCTGAAGTTCGTCTGCCAGCCCTTCTGACGGCGCACCGCCCGGCGGGCGGTCACGCCCCGCGGCGGGCCAGGACGCGCTGGCGCGCCGCCCCGCGCTCCGGGTCGGAGACATGGATCAGGCCGGCGATGCGGCGGATCAGCGCGTCCTCCTCGGGGTCGAGCCGGCGGTCGGCATAGGCGACCTCCCACAGCATCTCGATCACGCCGACGCGGCCGGGCGCGTCGTAACCGTCGGTGATCCGCCGGATGTGGCGGTAGAGGCCGACCGAGCGGTCCTGCGCGTCGGCGGCAGCGGCGAGAAGGCGGTCGGTCTCCGGCCCGGTCAGGTCGAACCGCCGGGCGAGCAGGCTCCGGATCGTCGATCGTTCGCCGGTGCCGAACTGGTCGTCGCTGCGCGCCGCCTCGATCAGCAGGGCGGCCACGGCCAGCTCGATTCCGTCCTCGCCGCCGGGCGGGGCGACGGCGGGAGCGGTGAACATCTCGATCAGTCGCTGGAACATGGGTCGGACCTGCAGCCGGAGGTTGGGCGGAGGAGGCGCGCGCGGCGAAAGCAAGATGGGGGCTTCGCCCGTTCGGCGCGAGGCCGGCCACAACATTGCCTTCTTGTCGTCCGCATTCGATCGGAATCCGGGTGCCGAATGACCGCCTGACAAGGGGGCACGGGGCCCCGGAAAGGAGAGGCAGGAAAGAACGCTCCCGATCGGACGATCACGCGGGATCGAATTCGCGCTCCGTGCGTTGCATATTTCGGCAACGCGACCGCGAAGCCGCCGATCCCAGCCCACGGACGGTTTCCGGGGAGGCAGTCGTGATCCATCCCAGCACGGGAGCCCGCCGGTGGCCGACGAGAAGAAGACCCAACGGACGATCGCCGGCGGCTCCGGCCGCCACGGGGGCGATGCCTCCCGGTCGCCGCGGAACTTCTTCGACGAATGGGTCGATCGCCGGTTGAAGACGATGCACGACGCGGTGCTCGAAGAGAAGATCCCGGAGGACATGCTGCGGATGCTTCTCGGCGATGCACCGGCCGAACCGAACAACGCTGAGCGAGGGATGAACGATGATGCGAACCGACCCCGAAGCCAGGGCGAACCCGATGCGGACCGCGAGCGGCGCCGCTGACCCGGCCAGGACGCAGCCTCCGTCCGTCACCGCCTACCGTGGCGATTTCCGCCAGGGCATCCTGCTCTGCCTGCCGCAGCTTCGTGCCTTCGCCCGCGTCCTCACCGGAGTGCGCGACCGCGCCGATGATCTGGTCCAGGACGCGATGACGCGGGCGCTGGCCGCCGAGCACCGCTTCGAGCAGGGCACCAACATCCGCGCCTGGCTGATGACGATCCTGCGCAACCAGTGGATCAGCGACCTGCGCTCCGCCCGGCGCCGGCGCAGCGAGGAACTGACCCCCGATCTCGCCGCCCTGCCGGGCGCCCAGCTGCCGAGCGTGGCGCTGGCGGAGCTCGGACGGGCGATGGAGAAGCTGTCGCCGGCGCACCGCGAGGTGCTCATGCTGGTGGCGGCCACCGGTCTCGACCACGAGGAGGCGGCCCAGATCTGCGGCTGTGCCGTCGGCACCATCAAGAGCCGCCTCAACCGGGCCCGCAACCATCTCCACGAACTCCTGGAAGGCCCCGAGGCCGCTGCCCGCGGCCATTCCGACGAGGACGCGGCGGCGACCGCCCGCCGGCGCGCGCCGGCCCCTGGGGCGGAGCTCGCGATGCACGCCTGATCCGGGGCGCGGCGGGACCGCGCCTGGAAGGTGAAGCCCGGGACGGCGAGGGCGCCGGTGGAGATTCCGCCGGCGCCCGTTTCGTGTCGGCGTCCCGCGGCTCCGGGTTGTACGGCCGGGCCCCGCGGTCGTATGTCATGCCCGCCCGGACCGTCGGTCCGGCCGATCTCAGGGGACTGCAATGGGTGCCATCGTCGAACTGTCGGCCGCCGACCTCGAGCAGCGGCTGGCGCGGGTGCGCGCGGAGTACGAGCGCTTCCGGGCGCGCGGCCTGAAGCTGGACATGACCCGGGGCAAGCCGGCGCCCGACCAGCTCGACCTCGCCTCCGGCATGCTGGCGCTGCCGGGCAACGGCGACCACTTCACCGAGGCCGGCGAGGACGCGCGCAACTATGGCGGGCTGCAGGGGCTGCCCGAGGTGCGGGCCCTCTTCTCGAAGATGATGGGCGCCAGCCCCGACCGCATCGTCGTCGGCGACAATTCGAGCCTGGCGCTGATGCACGACTGCGTCGTCTGGGCCCTGCTCAAGGGCGTTCCCGGGTCGCCGCGGCCATGGTCGAGGGAGGCGGCGCCCGCCTTCATCTGCCCGGTTCCCGGCTATGACCGCCACTTCGCGATCTGCGAGGAGTTCGGCATCCGCATGCTGCCGGTGCCGCTCACCGGCGCGGGACCGGACATGGATGCCGTCGAGGCGCTGGCGGCCGACCCGGCGGTCAAGGGCATGTGGTGCGTGCCGAAATACTCCAACCCCAGCGGCGAGATCTATTCCGAGGCCGCGATCCGGCGGCTGGCTTCGATGCCGACCGGGGCCCCCGACTTCCGGCTGTTCTGGGACAATGCCTATTCCGTCCACCACCTGACGGAGGAGCGGCGGCAGATCGCCGACATCCTCGATCTCTGCCGCGAGGCGGGCCATCCCGACCGCGCCTTCGTCTTCGCGTCGACCTCGAAGATCACCCTGGCCGGCGCCGGCCTCGCCCTCTTCGCCGCGTCCGAGGCCAACGTCCGCTGGTACCTCGCCCGCGCCGGCAAGCGGACGATCGGCCCGGACAAGCTCAACCAGATCCGCCACGTCCGTTTCCTGCGCGACGATGCCGGCCTGCAGCGTCACATGGACGGCCATCGCCGGCTGCTGGCGCCGAAGTTCGCCGCCGTCGACGAGGCGCTGTCGGCCCGCCTCGGCGACACCGGGGTCGCGCGCTGGACGAAGCCGGCGGGCGGCTATTTCATCACCGTGGACGCCATGGACGGCACCGCGCAGCGGGTCGTCGAACTGGCGCGGGAGGCGGGGATGGCGCTGACGCCCGCCGGCGCCACCTCGCCCTACGGCCGCGACGCGCACGATCGCACGCTGCGCCTCGCGCCGACCTTCCCGTCCCTCGACGAGGTCCGGCTGGCATCGGAGGGGATCGCGCTCTGCATCCTGCTGGCGGGGCTGGAGCGGGCGCGCGCCGGTCGCGGCTGACCGACCGCGAAAAAGGGTGCCGGCGTTGCCGCCGGCACCCTTTCGCGGGCCCGATGGGGGCGGCGGTCAGCCCTGGAATTCGGGCTGCGCGCGGAGCTGCTCCTTGGTGACGTTGTAGGTGATGGTGCGGTTCTGACCGAAGGTCAGTTCGTTCCACGGCACCGCCACCTTGCGGTCGCCGATGCCGAGGAAGCCGCCGACCGACAGCACCGCCATCACCACCTGGTCCTTCTCGCGGACGACGAGGTCGTCGACCGAGCCGACGTTCTCGCCGGCCGAATTGACGACCTTGGTGCCGATGATCTTGCTGACGCGCATGCCGGTCACGGGGTTGCCCTCGTCCTTGCGGGCGTCCTTGCGGGCGGCGGGGGCGGTGGCGGCGGGCGGGGTCGCCGGCGCCGGGGTCACGGCGGCAGGCCGGTCGGTCGGCGCGGGCATCGTCGTCTGTGCCATCGCGGGGGCGACGGCGATGGCCCCGGCGGCGGCCAGGATGGCGATCATCGAGTTGCGCATGGAGTCCTCCTGTATGCAGGCAGAGATGTTCCGTCCGGAAGGGGCCGAAGGGGCGATGCCGTCGGCCTTCCGATGGCGCTAGAACCCATGCCACCGCCGGAAAGTTCCGCCGCCGGCCGGCGAAGTCCCGGCGAAGTTCGCCGCGCGACCGCCTGGAACGTTCGCGGAAGCCCCCGCGTTTGGCTCGCAGCATTGGCATCAGCAAGGAGCCTTCCATGGCGAGAACCGATTCCGAGATCCGGCAGCTCGAACGCAGCGTCCAGTCGCTGCAGGGCGCGCTCGCGGCCATCGCCGGGGACATCGAGCAGATCGGCTCGAGCGCCGGCGCCGCCGGCGCCGCCGGCATCGAGCAGGCCAAGCTGAAGCTCGAGGATCTGCGCGGTCAGATCGGCGATCTCGTCAGCGACCAGATGGACCGGGCCGAGGAGGTCGGCGAGCAGGTGAAGCGCTCCGTCGCGGAGAACCCGATGACGGCCCTGGCGGCGGCGTTCGCCGCCGGCGTCGCGGCGGCGATACTGCTGCGTCGCTGATGCACGCGCTCTTCCGCCTGCTGGCGGTCGGGCGTCTCGCCGCGTCGGCGCGCACGCATGCCCGGCTGGCCGGCCTTCGTGCGGCGTTCGCCGCGGCCGTGCTGGCATTGTCGCTCGCCGGCATCGCGTTCCTGGTCGCCGCCGGCTACCAGTGGCTGCGCTGGCGGCTGCCGGCCCCGGAAGCGTCCGCCATCGTCGGCGGGGGCTTCCTGGTGCTGGCGCTTCTGGTCGCGGTCGCAGGATACTTGGTGGTGCGGCGACAGCGGCGGCGGACCGAGGTTCCGGCAGTCGATCCCGCCGCCATCGGCCTGGCGACGCTGGCGCCGCTGGCGGGCGTCGTCTCCCGCATCCCGCCCGGGGTCCTGGCGGCTGCCGTCGCCGGTTTCGTCTATGGCATGCGCGCTCGGGAAAAGTGAGAGGGAGGCCGTCCGGGCGCCCCCCTCGCCGACATTCGTCGCGTCACATCCAGTGCGTCACATCCAGTAGGGCGGGACCCGGTAGTAGTCGTGGACCTTCCGGCCCCAGGCCGGATCGTCATAGTCGGGCGGCGTCGCGGCATCGTAGGACGGCGCGCCTTCGAGCTGCGCCTTGTCGAGGTCGACGACGTAGCCGCGCTGGCCGCGATGGTAGGTCAGCATGCTCCACGGCAGCGGGTGGTACTTCTCGCCGATACCGAGGAAGCCGCCGAAGGACATGACGGCGTAGGCCACCTTGCCGCTCGGCTTGTCGATCATCACCGTCTTGATCGCGCCCAGATGATCGCCCTGGCGATTGTAGACGGCGGTCCCCTCGACGCGATCGGCGGCGATCAGGGAGCCGGGGCTGGTGGTGTCGGCGGTCGCTTCGCGCATCCTTCGCTCCTCTTCTCGCGGAATGGGGCGTCGTCTCGGGAATGGGGAGGCGGGCCGGCCCGCGATCTCTGTCCAACCCCATCTCTGTCCAAGCCAACGCGATGCGGCGCGGCGGGTTCCGGGGCGGAACCGGGCCCCCGAGACGGGCGTTCTGCCCGCCGTCGATGCGGACCATCGCGCAGCGGGCGCGGCGAGGCATCGGCCCGAAGGGAGCGCCGTCGGATGCTGTACTATGCCCTCGTCTTCCTGATCGTCGCCCTGATCGCCGGCGTGCTCGGCTTCGGCGGAGTGGCGGCCGTTTCGACCGACATCGCGCAGATCCTGTTCATCATCTTCCTGATCGGCTTCGTCGTGACGCTGGTCGTCGGTGCCCTGCGTCGGCGGTAGGGTCACGGGCGCCAGGGTCAGGGCCGACAGGGTCACGGGGGGAACCCGATCGCGTCCGGAGCGGTTCTCGCTGCATGCAGAACCCGAATCCCATCCGATCCGAGCCTGGCGACGCCAGCGGCCACGACCTCGACCCGACCGCGGCGCGGCAGGGCGCCGAACTGCATCGCGTGCGCTACGTGCTCGCGACCTCGCTGGCGATCGGCATCGCCGCACTCGCCGTGGTGCTCGCCGTCTTCGTCCTCTGAGCGGGACGGCTCGAACAAGGAAAGGGCCTCCGGCGTGGCGGGAGGCCCTTTCGTGCATTCGCGGACCCGTCCGGCCGATCACCCGCCCGTCTTGGTCGGCGGGCCGTCCTCGGCCGGGGCGGCGCCGAGCGTCTCCAGCGCCGCATGGACGAGGCGCATCTGGTCGCCGGTGCGATCGGTGCCTTCGGGCGGCATGTTCTCCTCGGCGGCGACCATCAGCAGCCGCAGGTCGGTGTCCCACTGCCGCAGCAGCGCCACCTTCTGTGCGCGGTCGAAGTCGCGTGACAGCAGGACCGCCTCGGGCCGCTCGAAATGCCGGCCGACGTCGGCCATCGCCTCGGCGAAGGTCGGATGGTCGCTGCACGAAGTCGCGGTCGGTTTGGCAGCAGCAGGTTTGGCGACGGTCATCGGCAACTTCTCCCTTGGGGCAGGTTGGGCCGGCCGGCCGCTCCGGGCGCCGGCGGTCGTGCCCGTCAACGACC
>NZ_JAYSFE010000090.1:0-2040 GCF_041913585.1 Allostella sp. | reverse complement strand
GCAGGTTGGGCCGGCCGGCCGCTCCGGGCGCCGGCGGTCGTGCCCGTCAACGACCGCGCGCCGACGGCGGTTCCGGCCGGCCGGGGGAACCCGAAGCCGCATTGGCCGGTTCATGCACTGTCCGTTTCCCGACACCGAGAAGAAGGAGCACGCAGATGAACTGGGATCAGATCGCCGGCAACTGGAAGCAGGCCAAGGGCAAGGTCAAGGAGCAGTGGGGCAAGCTGACCGACGATCAGCTCGACGTCATCGACGGCAAGCGCGACCAGCTCGTCGGCCGCATCCAGGAGGCCTACGGCATCGAGCGCGAGCGCGCCGAGGCCGACGTCCGCGCGTGGGAGAGCCGCACCCGGTTCTGACGGCCGTCCATCGCGCCGGTGGCCCGCGACGGGGCCGGTCCCGGGCGGGGCCGGCCCCGTTTCGCTGCGCGCGGGATGGGACTAGGGTGCGGGCGCCCGAACCCGAAGAAGCCCCCACCGGAGGAAGCATGGCCGACCCGGAGACCCTCGTCCGCTCCGACCGTGCCGGCGACGTCGCCCGCATCACCATCGCCAACCCGCCCGTCAACGCGTTGTCGCATGCCGTGCGCAGCGGCATCCTGGCGGCGGTGCAGACGGCCGACGCCGACCCCGAGGCGGTCGCCATCGTCATCCGCTGCGACGGCCGCACCTTCGTCGCCGGCGCCGACATCACGGAGTTCGACCGGCCGGCGGTCGAACCCGTCCTGTCGACCGTGCTGGCGGCCATCGACGCCTGCCGCAAGCCGGTCGTCGCCGCCATCCACGGCACGGCGCTCGGCGGCGGGCTCGAACTGGCCCTCGCCTGTCACTGGCGGGTCGCTGTCGCCGGCGCCAGGGTCGGGCTTCCGGAAGTGAAGCTCGGCATCATCCCCGGCGGTGGCGGCACCCAGCGGCTGCCGCGCGCCGTCGGTGTCGAGAAGGCGCTGGAGATGATCGCCACCGGCGAGATGATCGGCGCCGCGGAGGCGCTGGCGGCCGGCATCCTGGACGCGGTCGTCGAGGGCGACCTCGACGCGGCGGCGCTGGCCTTCGCCCGCGCCCGGGCCGCCGAAGGCGCACGCCCGCGCCTGCGCGACCGGGACGACCGGATCGCCCCCTTCCGGGGCCAGGACACGCCGTTCGCGGCGGCGCGCGCCGCCGCGGCGCGGCGGGCGCGCGGCCGGCAGGCGCCGCTCTACGCCATCCAGGCCGTCCAGGCCGCCGTCGAGCAGCCGTTCGACGACGGCCTCGCGCTCGAGCGCGCGCTCTGCACCGAACTCAAGGCATCGGCGCAGTCGCGCGCCCAGCGCCACATCTTCTTCGCCGAGCGCGAGGCGGCGAAGGTGCCGGGCGTCGGCCGCGACACCCCGGTCGCCCGGGTCGACGAGGTGGCGGTGATCGGCGCCGGGACGATGGGCGGCGGCATCGCCATGTGCTTCGCGGCGGCCGGGGTGCCGGTCGTGCTCGTCGAGACGGCGCAGGCGGCGCTCGACCGCGGGCTCGCGACCATCCGGCGGAACTGGGACGCGACGGCCCGGCGCGGCGGCCTCGGCCGGAACACGGTCGAGGGGCTGATGGAACGCATCCGGCCGTCGCTTGCGATCGCCGACATCGCCACGGCCGACCTCGTGATCGAGGCGGTGTTCGAGGACACCGCCATCAAGAAGTCCGTCTTCGCGGAGATGGATCGCCATGCCAAGGCAGGCGCGATCCTGGCGACCAACACCTCGACCCTCGACGTCGACGACATCGCGACCGCCACCGGGCGGCCCGGGAGCGTCGTCGGCCTGCATTTCTTCAGCCCTGCCAACGTCATGAAGCTGCTGGAGATCGTCCGCGGCAAGGCGACGGCCCCGGCGGTTCTGGCGACGTCGCTGGCGGTCGCCAAGCGCATCGGCAAGGTGCCGGTCGTGGTCGGGGTCTGCGACGGCTTCGTCGGCAACCGCATGCTGCGCGCCCGCGGCCGCCAGGCCGAACGCCTCGTCCTGGAGGGGGCGCTGCCGCAGCAGGTCGACCGGGTGCTCTACGATTTCGGCTTCCC
>NZ_JAYSFE010000089.1:0-19496 GCF_041913585.1 Allostella sp. | reverse complement strand
GCCCGGCGGGGCGCTGTGGTGGGGGGGGGGCGCGCCCGTCCGGCGCGGGGGGGCGGCCGGCGGGGGGCGGGCGCCCCCCCCGCGGCCGCGATCACACCGCGGCGATGACCGCGATCTCGACCCGGAACTGCGGGGCAGCCAGCTTCGCCTCGACGGTGGCACGGGCCGGCGTGTTGCCGGCCGACACCCAGCCGTCCCACACCTTGTTCATCTCGTGGAAGGTGGCGATGTCGGGCAGCCAGATGTTGGCCGACAGCAGCTTCGACTTGTCGGTGCCCGCCTCGGCCAGGATGGCGTCGATCTTCTTCAGCACCTGTTCGGTCTGACCGGCGACGCCGACGCTGGTGTCGTCGGCCACCTGGCCCGCGACGTAGCAGACGCCGCCATGGACGACGCCGGCGCTCATGCGGGGACCGGACTTGATGCGCGTGATGCTCATGGGATTCTTGCCTCTCGTTCGAACGAACTCATGCCGCCGCGGTGTAGGGCGGGGCCGGATCGTACTCCATCCAGCGCTGGACGTGGCGTGCGAAGGCGGGGTCGTAGAGCTGTCCGACGAGCCACAGCGACATGTCGATGCCGGCCGAAACCCCGGCCGCGGTGACGACGTTGCCGTCGCGCACATAGCGCACGTCGTCGCGCACGGTGGCGTCGCCGCGCGCCCGCAGCGTCTCGACGAAGCCCCAGTGGGTGGTCACCTGCCGGCCGCGGGCGGGGCCGGCTTCGACCAGCAGCAGCGCCCCGGTGCAGACGCTGGTGACCCAGCGGCAGCCGGGCGCCACCCGGGCGATCCAGTCGATCATCGCGCGGTTGGAGACCTCCCGCCGCGTCCCCTGCCCGCCCGGCACCAGCAGCACGTCGATGCGCGGCGCGTCGGCGAAGGAATGGTCGGCCACCACCCGCATCCCCTTGGCGCAACGCACGGTGCCGCCCCGCTCCGAGACGGTGAAGGGCTTCAGGTCCGGCTGCCGCCGCGCGGCCATGCCGAAGACCTCCCACGGCCCGACGAAATCCAGTTCCTCGGCATCCTCGAAGAGGACGATCCCGACATTCGTTTCCATATCGCTTCCCTCGCCGCTCCGGAATCTGGCAGCCGGACGGAGCGGTCGGCGTCCGGACCTCGCCCCGGCATCCTGGCCGCGACCGACGCGGCTACTCCGCCGCCTTCATGACCTCGCCCTCGGCCGGGGTCCGGAAGCGGGTGCGCAGCGGGTCCCAGAAGTCGCCCCCCATGCGGCGGAACCCCTCGGCCACGGTGAGGTTGGTCTCCAGTTCCGGGTGCCGGCCGGTGTCCCGGAGTTCGCCCAGCACCCGCTCGCACATGCCGAGCACGGAGCGGAAGAGCAGGCTCGGCAGGATCGCCACCCGGTAGCCCATCGCCTCGACGTCGGCCAGCGGCGCCAGCGGCGTCTTGCCGCGCCAGACCATGTTGAGGAGGCAGGGGCCGCGGACGAGGCGGGGCACCGCCGCCACCTCCTCCGGTGTCTGGGGCGCCTCGACGAAGGACATGTCGGCACCGGCCGCGAGGGCGGCGTTGGCGCGCCGGATCGCCTCCTCGAAGCCGAGGACGGCGCGGGAATCGGTACGGGCGATGACCAGGAAGTCGGGATTGCGGCGGGCCGCGGCGGCCGCGCGGATCTTGGCGAGATAGTCGTCGAGCGAAACCAGGGACTTGTCCTCGAGATGGCCGCACTTCTTCGGCATCTCCTGGTCCTCGATGTGGAGCCCGGCGACGCCGCGCCGCTCGTATTCCTGGACCGTGCGGACGACGTTGAGCTCGTTGCCGTAGCCGGTGTCGGCGTCGGCGATGACCGGGATGTCGACGGCGGCGGCGAGGCGGCCGGCATTGTCCGCCATCTCGGTCAGGCCGACGAGGCCGTAGTCGGGGTAGCCCAGCGACGCCGAGGTACCCGAGCCGGTCATGTAGACGGCGGGGAACCCGGCGTGCCGGATCATGCGCGCGGTGATGCAGTCATAGGCGCCGGGCGCGACGACGAGGCGCTGCTCCCGGAGCAGCGTCCTCAGGCGGGTGGCTGGATTCATCGGCATCTCCTCCGCCCGTCACTCTAGCCCCGGCGGCCGCGCCGGGCACCAGTTCCAGGAAGGCCCGGACGACCGCGACCCGCCGCCGGTCGATGCGGCAGACGACGAATTCGCGCGTCACCAGTTCGGGGTCGTCGACCGCGACCATCGCCAGGCGGGCGTCGGCGCCGAACTCCGCCTCCGAGACGACGCCGAGGCCGATCCCGGCGGCGACCGCCTCGCGCACCGCCTCGCGGCTCTCGATCTCCATGACGATGCGCGGCGCCACCCCGGCCGCGGCCAGCCGGGCCTCGAAGAGCCGCCGGGTGACCGACCCCGCCTCGCGCAGCACCATCGGCCGGCCGGCCAGTTCCGCCGGCCGGATCGCGCCCCGCCCCGCCCAGGGATGTCCGCGCGGCACCACGATGACGACCCGGTGGCGGCCGCATGGCACGGCGTGGAGGCGCGGATCGTCCGGCACGTCGGCCAGGATCGCGACGTCGGCAGCGAAGTGCATCAGGTCCTCGTGCACCGTCTCGGCATTGCCGATGCCGAGCACCGCCTGGACGCCGGGGTAGCGGCGATGGAACTCCGCCAGCAGCGGCGCGACATGGTAGGGGCTGTCGGCCGCGACCCGGAGCCGGCCGGTGCGCAGCGTCCGCGCGTCGCCGATCAGTTCGGCCGCGGCCGCCTCGGCGTCGGCCATGCGCTGGGTGACGTCGAGGAGACGCCGGCCCAAATCGGTCAGGACGATGCGCCGGCCCAGCCGGTCGAAGAGCGCGGCGCCGCAATGCTCCTCGATCGTCTTGACCTGCGCCGACAGGGTCGGCTGGGTGACGCCGAGGCGCGCCGCCGCACGGGTGAAGCTGCCTTCGACGGCGACGGCGTGGAAGGCGCGGAGCTGGGTCGGAAACATAGATTTCGTCTATGCTTCATATTGAGAATGGGGATTGGACTTATACTGGCAGTCGCCGCATCGTCCAAGGCGATCCTCGTATCCGGAGCCCCGTCCGCCATGACCGACCCGACCCAGGTGCCGCTCCTCCTCACTCCCGGACCGCTGACCACCTCGGAGACGACCAAGCGCGCCATGCTGCGCGACTGGGGCTCGCGCGACGGCCGTTTCGTCGAGATGAACGCCCGCATCCGCGCCCGCCTCGTCGAACTCGCGGGCGGCGGCGACCGCTTCGTCACCATCCCGATCCAGGGCAGCGGCACCTTCGCGGTCGAGGCGATGCTGGGCACGATGCTGCCGAAGGACGGCCGCATCCTGCTCGCGATCAACGGCGCCTACGGCCACCGCATGGCCCGCATCGTCGAGATGCTGGGCCGCAGCGCGGTCGAGTACGAGACGGCGGAGGACACCCCGATCGATGCCGCGGAGGTCGGCCGCCGGCTCGACGCCGACCCCGGGATCACCCATGTCGCGGTCGTCTACTGCGAGACGACGTCGGGCGTGCTCAACCCCGTCGCCGCCATCGCCGAGGAGGTCGCGCGGCGCGGCCGGCGCCTCCTGATCGACGCCATGAGCGCCTTCGGCGCCCTGCCGCTGGACGTCTCGAAGGTCGCCTGCGACGCCGTCGCCGCCTCCTCCAACAAGTGCCTGGAAGGCGTGCCCGGCATGGGCTTCGTCATCGCCCGGCGCGAGGCGATCGCAGAATGCGAGGGCAACGCCCACGCCCTCAGCCTCGACCTCCACGACCAATGGCGGTTCATGGAGCGGGCCGGCCAGTGGCGCTTCACGCCGCCGACCCATGTCATCGCCGCCTTCGACCAGGCGCTCACCGAGCACGCCGCCGAGGGCGGGGTCGAGGGCCGCGGCGGCCGCTACCGCGAGAACTGCCGCATCCTGGTCGGGGGCATGCGGGCGATGGGCTTCGAGACGCTGCTGCCGGACGCGCTGCAGGCGCCGATCATCGTCACCTTCCACATGCCGGCCGATCCCGCCTTCGCGTTCCAGACCTTCTACGACCGGCTGCGCGACCGCGGCTTCGTCATCTATCCCGGCAAGCTGACGGTCGCCGACAGCTTCCGCATCGGCTGCATCGGCCGCCTGATGCCGTCGGACATGCAGGACGCGCTGGCCGCCATCGCCGCGACGCTGGCGGAGATGGGCGTCACCAACTGCGGCCCGCTGCCGGTGGCGCGGCGCGCCGTCGGCTGAGGAGGAACCGGGACATGGACGGCATCTCCCGCGACCTGTCGGTCGAGGTGAACGGTCGGCGCTACCGCGCCCCGGCGCAGCCGACGGTCGTCGTCTGCGTCGACGGCTCGGAGCCCGACTACACGACCGAGGCGATCCGCGCCGGCGTCATGCCCTTCCTGGAGAAGGCGCTGGCGACGGGCGCGGACCTTCGCGCCGACTGCGTCGTGCCGAGCTTCACCAACCCCAACAACCTGTCGATCGTCACCGGCCGCCCGCCGGCCGTGCACGGCATCGCCGGCAACTACTTCCTGAATCCCGAGACGGGCCGGGAAGTGATGATGAACGACCCCGAGTTCCTGCGCACCGGGACCATCCTCGCCGCCTTCGCCGATGCCGGCCTGAAGGTCGCGGTGGTCACCGCCAAGGACAAGCTGCGCACGCTCCTCGGCCACCGGATGAAGGGCATCTGCTTCTCGGCCGAGAAGGCGGACAAGGCCAGCATCGCCGAGAACGGCATCGACGACCTGCTTGCCTTCGTCGACCGGCCGCTGCCGTCGGTCTATTCGGCCGACCTCTCCGAATTCGTCTTCGCCGCCGGCGTCCGCCTGCTGGAAACGAAGCGGCCGGACATCATGTACCTGTCGACCACCGACTACATCCAGCACAAGCACGCGCCCGGCACGCCGGTCGCGAACGCCTTCTACGCCATGATCGACCGCCATCTGGCGGCCATGGACCGGCTGGGCGCCGTCGTCGCGCTCACCGCCGACCACGGCATGAACGCCAAGTTCGGCCCCGACGGGGCGCCGCAGGTGATCTATCTCCAGACCGTGCTCGACGCGATGCTGGGCGAGGGCGCCACGCGCGTCATCCTGCCGATCACCGACCCCTACGTCGTCCATCACGGCGCGCTCGGCTCGTTCGCCACCGCCTACCTGCCGGCGGGCGCGGACGCGGCGGCGGTCGCGGCCAGGCTGTCGGCCCTGCCCGGCATGGAGCTGGTGCTCGACGGGGATGCCGCCGCCCGCCGCTTCGAGCTGCCGCGGGAGCGCATCGGCGACCTCGTCGCGGTGTCGGAGCGCAACTGGGTGCTCGGCACCCGCGCCGACCGGCACGACCTGTCGGGCCTCGACGCGCCGCTCCGCTCCCATGGCGGGATCAGCGAGCAGCGGGTGCCGCTGATGGTCACCCGTGCGGTCACCGGGCTCGACGGCCGGCGGCTGCGCAACTTCGACATCTTCGACGTCGCCCTCAACCATCTGGCCGGTGCCGCATGACCGCCCTTCCCAAGGCCTTCGAGGCCGACCAGCGCCACGAGACCCTCCGCATCGCCGGCCAGCGGGTCGACAATCCGCGCCGCATCGCCGTCCACTACCCGTGGGACGGCCGGGTCGTCGGCTCGGTGCCGAAGGCGACCCCCGCCGACGTCGCCCGCGCCTTCGAGATCGCCGGCGGCTACAGGGCGACGCTGAGCCGGCACGAACGCGCCAGCATCCTGCAGCGCGCCGCCCGCCTGCTGGTCGAGCGCACCGCCGAGGTCAGCGACCTCATCACGCTCGAATCCGGCCTGTCGAAGAAGGATTCCGTCTACGAGGTCGGCCGCGCCCACGACGTCTTCATGCTGGCGGGCCAGGCCGCGCTCAACGACGACGGCCAGATCTTCTCGTGCGACATCAGCCCGCACGGCAAGAAGCGGCGCATCTACACCCAGCGCGATCCCCTGCGCGCCATCTCGGCGATCACGCCCTTCAACCATCCGCTGAACCAGGTCGCGCACAAGATCGCACCCTCGATCGCGACCAACAACAAGATGGTCCTGAAGCCGTCGGAGAAGACGCCGCTGACGGCCTTCCTCCTGGCCGACGTGCTCTACGAGGCGGGCCTGCCGCCGGAGATGTTCCAGGTCGTCACCGGCGACCCGCGGGAGATCGGCGACGCCCTCGTCAAGTGCCCGGAGATCGACCTCGTCACCTTCACCGGCGGCGTTCGGGTCGGCAAGTGGATCGCCGACAACCTGGGCTATCGCCGCTGCGTGCTCGAACTCGGCGGCAACGACCCGCTGATCGTGATGGAGGATGCCGACCTCGAGGAGGCGACGAACCTGGCCGCCGCCGGCTCCTACAAGAACTCCGGCCAGCGCTGCACCGCGGTCAAGCGGATGCTCGTCCACGAGAGCCTGGCCGAGGCCTTCGCCGAGCGCCTCGTCGCCAAGACGCTGGCCGTGAAGTACGGCGACCCGATGGACCCGGCGACCGACATGGGCACCGTCATCGACGAGGAGGCCGCCATCCGCATCGAGGAGCGGGTGACCGACGCCATCGGCCGCGGCGCCCGCCTCCTGTGCGGGCACGAGCGGCGCGGCGCGCTCTATGCGCCGACCGTCGTCGACGGCGTCCCGCGCGAGGCGCCGCTGGTGATGGAGGAGACGTTCGGGCCGGTCTCGCCGATCCTGCGCTTCCGCGACATCGACGACGCCATCCGGCTGTCGAATTCGACCGCCTACGGCCTGTCGTCGGGCGTCGTCACCAACCGCCTCGACTACATCACCCGCTTCGTGCAGGAATTGAACGTCGGCACGGTCAACGTGCGCGAGGTGCCCGGCTACCGCATCGAATCCTCACCCTTCGGCGGTATCAAGGATTCCGGCCTCGGCTACAAGGAGGGCGTGCTGGAGGCGATGAAGGCCTTCACCAACGTCAAGACCTACTCCTTGCCCTGGGGCTGAGCGACGGTCGGGCGCGCCGGTGCGGGGGCGGCGATCCGCCCCGCACCGGGAACCCGGCGCGCCGGCCGGGCGTTGGCCACGTTTGGTCCGACACGCGACGGAACGGGGGTGCGCCATGCTCGAGGCTTCGCAGATCATCGGTCTCGCGGCCGAACGGGGATTCCCGCGGGTCAGCCTGTTCGTGCCGACGCCGCGCGGCGGCCCCGACTGGCGCCAGGGCCCGGTCCAGTTCTCGAACCTGCTGCGCGAGGCGGCCCACCTGCTCCGCGCGCAGGGCGCCGACGAGGCGACGGCAGCGGCGCTGCTGGGGTCGATCTCGGCCCGGACCGATGGGGATTTCTGGCAGACGCGGGAGGACGGGCTGGCCGTCTTCGCCTCCGCCGACGGGGTGACCATCCTCCCGGCGCCCCTCGCATTCCAGCCGCAGGCCCATGTCGGCGCGCAGTTCGTCGTCCGGCCGCTGCTGCCGCTGCTGATGCGCGACGGTCCCTTCTTCGTCCTCGTGGCCGCGCAGGACGCGGTCGCGCTCTATCGCGGCTCGCGCTTCGGACTGCGCCGCATCGAGGACGGCCGCATCCCGCCCTCGGCCGCGGCGGTGATGGGCGGGGCCGAGATCGAGAACGCGACCGGGTTTCACCCGACATCGCGCGGCGCGACGGCGATCCGGGTCCACGCGCTGGGCGAGAGCCCGACCGACGCCCGGGAGGATCTGATCGACGAGTTCGCCCGCCGCACCGCCAAGGCCGTCGAGACCGTGCTGGCCGGCGCCGAGGGGCCGCTGGTGCTGGCGGCCGACGACCGGATGCTGGGCAAGCTCCGCCGCGCCATCACGCGGCCCGGCCTCGTCGAGGAAGGGATTCGCGAGCACCCGAGTTCGATGGACGCAGCCGCCCTGCACCGGCACGCCTACGCGCTGGTCCGCGACCGGCTCGACGCCGACCGCCGGACCGTCATCGATCGCCTGCAGGCACGTCTGGCCGCCGGCGCCGGCGCCTCCGACCGCATCGACCAGATCCTGGAGGCGGCGACGGACGGGCGGGTCGACATCCTCGTCGTGGCCGCCGACCCGGGCGACCCGACGTCGCTCGGCTGGGCGCCCGGACAGGCGCCGCCGCCGGAGGAGCAACTGGCGCAACTCGACCGGGCCATCCTGGAAACCGTCGCCCATGGCGGCCGCATCCTGACGCGGCCCGCGGACCGCGCCGACGACCTGCCCGCCGCCGCCGCGATCTTCCGCTACTGACGGCCGCCGCCGGGAGGCGGGCGGCGGCGCGCCGTCGGGGGCCGTCGCCGATGGTGGTCGGCGGCCCGTCGGCCGGCTACCCTGGCGGCGGATGCCCGTCCCGCCGACCTCGCCGCCGGATTCGCCGCGCTACGCCCTCTCCCGGCGCAATGCGGGGATCGGCGACTGTCTCGTCTGTCTCGGCGCGGCCTGGCGGTTCGCGCGCACGACCGGACGGGTGCTGATCGCCGACTGGCGCGGCAGCCCCTACTCGACCGAGCGCTCCACCAACCTCTTCCCGCTCTGTTTCGAGGCGCCGGACCGCCTGGCCGGCGTGCCGTTCGTGGGCGATCAGCGGGTCGCGCGCCTGGTGTCCGCGCTCGTCCGGGAACCGATCTACTGGAACCGCGATCCTGGAGATCCGAAGCAGTGGGAGCGGAGCCCGGCGCAGATCTTTGCCGCCCGGGACCGCGCCGTCGCCCTGATCCGGTCGGGCGGCGACCGTCCCGAGCGGACGGTCGCCTTCGACGCCTGCATCAACGACGGGCTGACGGCCCTCGCCGACGCCCGCGCCTTCCTGGACGCGGTGCGGCCGGTCGAGCGCGTGCGCCGGCGGCTCGACGCCGCACTGGCGACGCTGCCGCCGGGACCCTTCATCGGCCTGCACGCGCGCCACGGCAATGGCAGCCCGATCGGCGACCATGCCCGCTACTGGACCGACGAGGCGGCCGCCGTCGAGCGCTGCCGCCGCGCCGTCGCGGCGCTGCGCGAACGCCTCGGGCCGCGGGCCCCCGTGGTCCTGTGTTCCGACAGTCTCGGCATCGTCCGCGCGCTGCGGGCCGCCATCCCCGGGGTCGTGCGCTACGCCAAGCGGTTCCGGCCGATCGGCAGCGGCGATCTTCACGGCGGACCGGGCGCCCACGAGACCCTGGACGACGCGCTGGTCGAGATGCTGGTCCTCGCCCGCACGACCGCCCTCGTCCGCTACCCGCCGGGCAGCTTCTTCTCGCTGCCGGCCGCGGTCGCCCTCGCCCGGCCCGGCCCGCGGATGCAGACCGTCGCCGACCTGCGGCGCCCGTGGACGGCCGACGACCCGCTCGCCCCCGCCGTCGTCCCGGCTCCGGAAGACCTGTAGACGCCCCGTTCAGCGCAGGTTCGAGGCCGCCCCGCCCGGCCCGAGATGGTAGTGCGTCAGCGTGCGGTCCTCGTGCGCCATGCGCCAGGAGAGGAGGCGACCGGCATAGGCCAGCATCTCGGCCTGCCGCGCCGGGTCGCCGGCGAGGTCCTCCAGTTCGCCCGGGTCCTGCTCGAGGTCGAAGAAGAGTGGCGGCAGGCCGGCGAAATGGACGTACTTGCGGCGCCGGTCGCGATGGACGAGGAGGCCGCACTGGTCCGGGGCGAGGCCCAGCGCCTGCTCGAAATGGCCGCCGCGGACGTCGCGGAAGTCGTAGCCCCAATGGACCGAATCGCGCCAGCGATCGGGCGTGCCGCCGCCGAGGAACGGCGTCAGGGCGTGGCCGTCGCAGGCGTGCGGCACCGGCTGGCCGATCCATTCGAGGATGGTGGGCATGACGTCGACCGCCTCGGTGAAGGCTTCGACGACCCGGCCGCGGCCGGCGTCGGCCGCGGCCCGCGGATCGCGGACGACGAGCGGGATGTGGAAGGCCTGGTCGTGGTAGCCGTCCTTGCCGAGCAGCCAATGGTCGCCCAGGTGCTCGCCATGGTCGGCGGTGAGGACGATGAGGGTGTCGTCGTAGGCGCCGGACGCCTTGAGGTCGGCGACGACCCGACCGAGGGCGGCGTCGGCGAGCGACACCAGTCCGTAGTAGGTCGCCCGGAGCTGGGCCAGCGCCGCCTCGTCCATGGCCGCCATCGGCACCGGCTGGGCGACCGGCAGCTGGCCCGCCCATTGCCGGGCGAGATGGGCAGCGAGCCAGGGATGCTGCCGCCCCTGCTCCACCCGGTCGGGCGCGCGCACGGCCGCCGGCACCGCGGCCGGGTCGACCAGCGCGTCGAACGGCGCCGGCGCGATGTAGGGCGGGTGCGGGCGAATGAAGGAGAGATGGAGGAACCAGGGGCGGTCGCGCCGCACCGCCAGCCATTCGCGCGCCCGGTCGGCGAGGAAGAAGGTGATCTCGTCCTCGACCGGCATCGTCATCGGCGCCCGCGTCGGCGGATCGCCGGCTCGGCTCCGCGCCGGATCGGGCAAGTAGAGGTCGGTCAGCCGCTCGGGCACGGGATAGCCCTTGCCCTTCAGCCAGGCCGCCCATGGTTCCAGCGATTCCGTCAGCAGCAGTTCGGCGTCGAAGCCCGGCAGCACCCCCTCGTAGGTGGCGAGCGCCGGGTCGGCGGGATCGCGGCCGCGCGGGTCGGCGCTGGTGTCGGTGTAGCCGAAGAGCGCGGGCGCATAGCCGACCTTGCGCGCCTCGTGCCCGATCGTCCGGTGGCGGCGGTCGAGCGGCGTGCCGTTGCGCAGCGAGCGGTGGTTGTGGAGGTAGAGGCCGGTCAGCAGCGAGGCGCGCGCCGGCCCGCACGGCGCGGCCTGGGTGAAGTGGTTGCGGAACAGCACCCCATCGGCGGCGAGCGCGTCGACGGTCGGCGTCCGCACGTTCGGGTGGCCGAGCGCGCCGATGCAGTCGGCCCGCCACTGGTCGAAGGTCACCAGCAGCACGTTGCCGCGGGGACCGCCCGATCTCGCCATTCCTCGCACCCTCCGCCTCGTTCCGCGTGCGGAGAGCGAGTAGCACAGGGCGGCCGGCCGTCGTAGTCTCCCGGGGCGATTCCCGCCGTCCGAGGAGCCTGCCGCCCGTGCCTGCCTATCTCTTCGAGAACTGCCATCTCTACGACGGCCTCGGCGACGCGATGCGCGAGGGCATGCATGTCCTGACCGACGGGGCCCGCATCGTCGAGGTCTCGGACCGGCCGATCCGGGCGCCGCAGGCGCACCGCATCAAGGTCGACGGGCGGACCCTGATGCCGGGGCTGATCGACGCCCACGTCCACATCACCGCGACCGTGACCAACCTCGGCACCCTGACCGGCCAGCCGCCCAGCCTCATCACCGCCGGCGCCGCCCGCATCTCCTACGAGATGCTGATGCGCGGCTTCACCACCGTCCGCGATGCCGCCGGCGCCGACTGGGGCCATGCCGAGGCGATCGAGTCCGGCCTCTTCCACGGCCCGCGCCTGTTCTTCGCCGGCCAGGCCCTGAGCCAGACCGGCGGCCATGGCGACTTCCGGCCGCGCACGCTGGTCGCCGACGGCTGCGCCTGCGGCCAGGCCTTCCCCTCGCTCGGCCGCATCGCCGATGGCCCGACCGAAGTCCGGCGCGCCGCCCGCGACGAACTGCGCAAGGGCGCCACCCAGATCAAGATCATGGCGGGCGGCGGCGTCGCCTCCCCCACCGACCCGATCCAGAACACGCAATATTCGGCCGAGGAGATGCGGATCATCGTCGAGGAGGCGGAGGCCTGGCACACCTACGTCATGGCCCACGCCTATACCGGCGCCGCCATCCGGCGGGCGGTCACGGCCGGCATCCGCACCATCGAGCACGGCAACCTGATCGACGAGGAGGCCGCCCGCCTGATGGCCGAGCGCAAGGCGTTCCTGGTGCCGACGCTGGCCACCTACGACGCGCTCGGCCGCTACGGCCGCGAGCTCGGCTTCCCCGAGGTCAGCCTCGCCAAGCTGACCGAGGTCCAGGCGGCCGGCCTGCGCTCGATCGAGATCGCCAAGGCGGCCGGGGTGAAGATCGGCCACGGCAGCGACCTCCTGGGCGCGATGCACGTCCACCAGCTGACCGAGTTCTCGATCCGCAAGGAGGTGCTGTCGCCGGCCGAACTGCTGGCGTCGGCGACCCGGATCAACGCCGAGATCCTGATGAAGCCGAAGGAACTGGGCTGTGTCGCCCCCGGCGCCTTCGCCGATCTCCTGGTCGTCGACGGCGATCCGCTCGCCGACATCGGCGTCCTGACCCAGCCGGAGAAGCGCCTGCTGATGATCGTCAAGGGAGGCACGATCTACAAGGACACCGCCGCCCTGCACTGACGCGACCGCCGCCACGGCCGGCAATCGGCCGGGCCCGGCAAGGAAGGTGTTGCCGAAATCAACGCGTTGAGCGACGTTGCTCACCTTGCGTGAGCAATGTTCGGGGCCGACGTGGGATCAGCGGGGGCAAATCTCGCGGTGCGAGGGCGGCGATGGATGCGCCATGCGGTCGCGTTGGCGCTCGTCGCGGCGCTGGCGGCCTGCGGCACGTCGGTGCCCGACCGCCCGAAGGCCGTGCGCGCCCCGGCACCGCCGCCGATCGCCGGGGAGGCCTGTTTCCGGGCGCTGGAGGCCCAGGGCGTGATCTTCCGACCCCTGCCGCAGACGGTCTCGACCGGGGGCTGCACGCTCGAGCAGGGCGTGCGGGTCGAAGGCATGTCGGCCGCGCTCAACCGCCCGGTGACCCTGTCCTGCCCGACCGCCCGCCTCGTCGACCGCTGGATGGACGAGGTCGTGCAGCCGGCCGCCCGCCGCCACCTCCGCACCCGCGTCGCGACCGTCCACCAGGCGGGCGGCTATGTCTGCCGCGGCACCCGCAACGGCCGCCTCAGCGAGCATGCCCGCGGCCGGGCGATCGACATCTGGGGGTTCGAGCTGGCGGACGGTTCCAAGGCCGTCGTCCGCGACCATTGGCACGGCGCCGGCGCCCGCAGCCGCTTCCTGCAGGAGGTCGGACGGAAGTCCTGCGGCCTCTTCCACGTCGTGCTCGGCCCGCCGTCGGATGCGGACCACCACGACCACCTGCACCTCGACCTCGGTGAGTGGAAGCTGTGCCAAGTCTAGCGGGAATGACCCCCAGAGTGACCCCGCCGGACCAGGAGGCTGAGACCGGCGGGGCCGAGACCTGACGCGTCTGGGGGGCAAAGCACGTCAGCTCTGGCCACCAAGATGGGGGATTCGGGCCGGCGTTTCCATGGATCGCGCATGAATTCGCCGTAAGATTCCTATTGCGGGTCCTTCCGGCGCGACTGCGCCTGTTCGCCGGGCGGCCGCGGCAACACCACGGTCTCCGAAGTCGTGCCGGACATCTTGCGCCCGGTCTCTTCGGCGACCCGGCCGATCGGCCACAGGGCCGGCCCGGTCGGCTCCAGCAGCACGTAGCTGCGGCCGTTGACCACGATCTTGGCCTCGTCGCCGGCGGAGGGAATGTCGACGGCGAGCAGCGCGTGCTCGGGCGGCAGCACCAGCGCGATCGAGCGGTTCGGCAGCAGCGACATCAGGATCGCCGCCAGCGCCGCCGACTTGACGTCGCAGTCGCCGCGGTTGAGGTCGAAGAAGGCGGAGGGCATGACGAAGCCGCCCTGGCTGCGCCGGTCCGGCACCGCATAGGGGATCGACTGCACGAAGGCCAGCGCCAGCGCGATCCGCTCGCGCTCGTCGTCGGTCTCGGCGGCGATCGCCTCGGCGACCGGCTTCAGGTCGGCCACGGCCCGCGGCACGATGCGCTCGAAGTCGGGCCGCACCTCGACCCCGGCCGCGTCGCGGACGTTGAAGAAGGCGGCATAGGTTTCCGAGGTCGCCGTCTCCGCGCGCCGCTCGACCTCGGCCTCGACGGCGGCGGTCGCCCGGTTCGGCGGCAGCTTCACCTCGTAGTGGACGGACAGGCTGCCCTTCTTGCGCTCGACGGTGACGGCGGTGGTCCCGCCCATCGGCTTGACGTAGGCATCGAGCGACTGCGCGACCCGCCGCTTCAGGAAGTTCGCGACCTCCGGGCTGTCGATCGGGCGGTATTCGCGATGGCCGCGCGCGACGGCCGTCTCGGACAGCCGGAACTGCAGCGCCCGCTCCCGGCCCTCGGCGTCGGTGAAGCGGTAGCTGTATTCGATCGTCCCCTTCTCCACCTGACGGGCGAATCCGCTCTGCTTGGCGTCGGCGCCCGGCGCGGCCAGCATGAGACCCATCAGGAGAACCGGAACCAGGTGGCCCCGGGAACGAACGCGCATTCCCATCCTCGTCGGGAGAAGCCGCGCGGCACGATAGCCGACGCCGGCCATGGTGGGAACGGCTGTCGTCCCACCATTCGTCTGAGGTAAGGTCGCAGCCCGCCCGATCACACCCCCCACCCTGCCCGATCCGGATCGAACCGATGCAGCTCGCCCGCTTTCCCCGCCTGCGCTTCGCCCACCTGCCGACGCCGCTGGAGCGCCTCGACCGCCTGACCCGCCTGCTCGACGGGCCGACGATCTGGATCAAGCGCGACGACTGCACCGGGCTCGGCCTCGGCGGCAACAAGACCCGCAAGCTCGAGTACCTGATGGCCGACGCGCTCGCCCAGGGCGCCGACGCGGTGCTGACGGTGGGCGCCGTACAGTCGAACCACGCCCGGCAGACGGCCGCCGCCGCCGCCCGCCTCGGGCTCGCCTGCCACCTCGTGCTCGAGGCCAGGATCGACCATGCCGACGAGGTCTACAGCCGCAACGGCAACATCCTCCTCGACCGCATGCTGGGCGCCCGGCTGCACGAATACCCGGCCGGCACCGACATGGCGGGCGCCATGGCGGAGGTCGCCGACCAGGTGCGCCGGGCGGGCGGCCGCCCCTATCTCATCCCCGGCGGCGGCTCCAACCCCACGGGCGCCCTCGGCTACGTCAACTTCGCGCTGGAGCTGATGGCCCAGGCGACCGAGCAGGGCGTCGCCTTCGACCACCTGATCCACGCCACCGGCAGCTCGGGCACCCAGGCCGGCATCGTCGTCGGGCTGGAGGGGCTGCGCGCCGGCATCCCGGTCACCGGCATCACCGTGCGCCGCGAGCGCGAGGACCAGGAGCGCCAGGTGATGGCGCTGGTCGAGGCGACGGCCGAGCATGTCGGCATCAAGGGCGCCGTGCCGCGCAGCGCCGTCGTCGCCAACTCGGACTATGTCGGGCCGGGCTACGGCCAGCCGACGCCGGGGATGCTGGCCGCGGTCAAGACGCTGGCCCGCGAGGAGAGCATCCTCCTCGACCCGGTCTATTCGGGAAAGGCGATGGACGGGCTGATCGACCTCGTGCGCCGCGGCAGCTTCCGCCGCGGCCAGAACATCCTCTTCGTCCATACCGGCGGCCAGGCGGCGCTCTTCGCCTATCAGCCGACCCTCGACCGGGCGATCAACGAATGAGCGCCGCGGCCGCGGCGGCAGGCCCGGTGCCGGATGCGCGGGGTACCAACCTCTGGCGCGCCGACCCGACGCTGGGCCAGCTCCTGGCGCTCCACCTGCCGGCGCCGCTGGCCGCCCACCTCGCCCCCCATCTCGACCGGCTGGGCGGGCTCGCCGGCGACGCGCTCGACGCGCTGGCCGGCACCGCCGACCGCAACCCGCCCGTCCTCCACCATCGCGACCGTCAGGGCCGCGACCGGCAATGGATCGAGAAGCACCCCGCCTATCGCGAGATGGAGCGGATCGCCTTTGCCGAGTACGGGCTGGCGGCGATGACCCACCGGCCGGGCGTGCTCGGCTGGAACGCGCCGCTGCCGCCGATCGCCAAGTACGCGCTGACCTACCTCTTCGTGCAGGCCGAGTTCGGCCTGTGCTGCCCGGTCAGCATGACCGACAGCCTGACCGCGACGCTGGTCCGCCACGGCGATCCGGCGCTGGTCGCCCGCTACCTGCCCGGCCTGACGGCGACCGACCTCGACCATCTCACCCAGGGGGCGATGTTCATGACCGAGCAGGCCGGCGGCTCGGACGTCGGCCGCATCGAGACGGTGGCGCGGCGGGACGGCGACGGCTGGCGGCTGTGGGGCGAGAAATGGTTCTGCTCCAACGCCGACGCCGGCCTCGCCATGGTGCTGGCCCGGCCGGAGGAGGCCGAGCCGGGGCTGAAGGGCCTGTCGCTCTTCCTGATGCCGCGCCTCGCGTCCGACGGCACCCCGAACCGCTACCGCATCGTCCGCCTGAAGGAGAAGCTCGGCACCCGCGACATGGCGTCGGGCGAGATCCGGCTCGAGGGGGCGGAGGCGCATCTCGTCGGCACCCTCGGCCGCGGCTTCGTCCAGATGGCCGACATGATCAACCTGTCGCGCCTCTCGAACGGGGTACGGGCGGCCGGGATGATGCGCCGCGCCCTCTTCGAGGCGCTGCACGTCGCCCGCCACCGCATCGCCTTCGGCCGGCCGGTGATCCAGCTGCCGCTGATGCGCCGCCAGTTGCTGAAGCTCATGGTCCCGGCCGAGGCGGCGCGCAGCATGGTCTTCGCCACCGCGGCCGCGATGCAGGCGGCGGACGCCGGCGACGCCGAGGCGGCCCGCCGCCTGCGCATCCTGACGCCGCTCATCAAGTTCCGCGCCTGCCGCGACGCCCGCCGGGTGACCGGCGATGCGATGGAGGTGCGCGGCGGCTGCGGCTATGTCGAGGAATGGTCGGACGCCCGCCTCGTGCGCGACGCCCATCTCGGCTCGATCTGGGAGGGGACCAGCAACGTCGTGGCGCTCGACGTCGTCCGCGCCATCCGCCGCAGCGCCGCCGCGGCCGCGCTCGGCGGCGACCTGCGCCAACGCCTGGCCGCGATGCCGGCGGCGCTGGCCGACCGGCTCGGGGAGGCGCTCGACCGCGCGCTCGCCTTCGCCGACCGGGTGGCGCAGGGCAGCGACGACCGCGACGCGCGGCAGGCGGCGACCGGCCTCTATTACGCGACGGCGGCCGTGCTGATGGCCGAGGAGGGCGCGCGGCTGTCGCAGGGCTCCGCCCCCGACGCCCGCCGGCTGGTGCTGGCCCGCCTGGCACTGGAACACCACCTCACGCCGCGCGATCCCTTCGCCGAGACCGGCTTCGCCGACGAGACCGCGGCGCGCCTCCTGCTCGACGAGCGCCCGGTGGCGCCGGCGGAGGCGGCGGCGGCGCTGGCCTGAGGCAGGGTTAGCCTTCCGGCTCGACGATCCCCAGCTTCAGCAGGACCGCCGCCTCGCGCAGCAGGGCCGCCGACCGGGCGGCCGGCAGCAGCGGCGCCATCTCGGCGACGGCGGCCGGGCCCGCCGCCAGCCGCTCCAGGATCGCCCGCCGCTCGGCCGCCGAGAGGAACAGCACCGGATCGTCCGGCAGGGCCGCCCACTGCCGCCGCGCTTCGGCGGCGACGCCCCGCACCACGCGCAGGCGCGTGTCGGCCGCGAGATGCCGGGTCGGGTAGTGGGCGAAGACGCTCCAGGCGTCGGGCCGCCCCCCACGCGCCGGCGCCGGGTCGGACGATGCCGCTCGCCGCCGCCGGCCGAGCTCGTCCCAGAGGTCGAGATAGCGGCGGACGATGGCGGGCCAGTCGAACTCCGCCGCCCGCGCCCGGCCGGCCGCGCCCATGCGCCGGCGCGAGGCCGGATCGTCGGCAAGTCGGCCGATGCGCTCGGCCGCGGCCGTGGCGTCGACGGCGACCGTCGCCGCGACGGCGCCGAGGAACCCCGCCTGATCGAGCCGCCCCGCCTCGTGCGCGGCGGTGAAGATGGCGCCGCCCGCGCCTGCCGGCATCGTCGTCGGCACCAGGAAGCCGTCGACCCCGTCGCGCACCGTCTCGCGATAGCCGTCCCAGTCGCTGGCGACGACCGGCAGGCCCGCCGCCATCGCCTCGAGCGGGGTCAGGCCGAAGGTCTCCTGCACGTTGTCGACGAGCGAGACGAAGATGTCGGCCGCCGACCAGATGCCGCGGCGCACCGCCGGGTCGCGCCCGTCGACGACGTGCTGCGGCACCGAGGGGGCGAGGGCGGCGGCACCGCCGGCGAAGCGGTCGCGATCCGCCGCGCCCGCGAACCAGCCGGCCAGCACCAGCACGAGATGGCGCCCCGGCCGCGCCTGGGCCGCGCGTTCGGCCGCCAGCCACAGCGGCAGCGGATTGGCCTTGCGGGCGGCGCTGAGGCGACCGACGAAGAGCAGCATCACGTCGTCGGCGCCGAGGCCGAGGCGGCCGCGCCAGAACGCCCGCTCCGCCTCCTTGGGCGCCATGGCACCGGCATCGACGCCGAGCGGGATCACCGGCAACTGCGGGACGGGCGGCGACCCCGCCGCCCCCAGCCGCCAGGCGAGATAGTCGCGCTCGCCGGCCATCACCGCCTCGACCGTCGCCCGCACCGCCGCCGAGGGGCAGACGAGCGCGTCCCACGGCATGACCGGCGCCGTCACCATCGCCGCCAGCGCCTCGAAGGCGGCGAGCGAGGCGACCGCGTGCGCCACCCCCGTCAGCGACCAGGACGCGGCGCCGCGGCGATGCCGCTCCCAGGCCGACTGGGCGAGGCCGGGATTCGGCAGGTGCAGCAGCCCGGCGCGCTCGGGCGCCGTCGGCCGCACCCGGTCGGGCGCACCCAGCGCCCGCAGCAGCGCCGATATCTGGCCGGGGTCCGCCCCGCCCGCCGCGACCACCGGCAATGCCGGCCGGCCGGAATGGCGGGCGAGCGCCGCCAGGAAGGCCGAGGAAGCGACGGTGGCGCCGAAGGGCTTGCCCGCGCCCGGCAGGTCGTAGAGCTGCGGGTGGAAGAGGATGGCGGCGTCGGCCGCACTCATGCAGCGGCCGCCGCCGTCGGCGGCGGGAAGCGGTCGGGCGTCAGCGCGGCGACGTCGAGCCGCGGCGCCTGCCCCATGGCGAGGTCGGCGACGATGTCGCCGGTGACGACGGAAAGGCAGATGCCGTCGCCCTCGTGCCCGGTCGCGACCAGGAGGTTGGGGATGCGGCCGCTGCGGCCGACGATCGGCAGCTTGTCGGGCACATAGGGCCGCAGGCCGGCGAAGGAGCGCAGCATCGGCACCCGCTCGAGCGCCGGCAGGCGGCGCACCGCCTCGCGGACGATGGCGGCGACGCCCTCGGGCGTCGTCCGCCGGTCGTAGCCGACGAAGGCCCGCGTCGATCCCAGGATGCACTGACCGAGCGCGTTCACCTCCAGGCAGAAGCCATGGCCGATGCGGACCAGCGGGTCGGGCGACCGCAGCGCCGCGTCGGGGTCGGCCTTGGCGAGCAGGTAGTTGGCCGACATCAGGTAGTGGGTGGCGATGCCGGGGGCGCGCGCCGTCACCACCAGTTCGCCGCGGCGCGGGACGACCGGCAGGTCGAGCCCGACCATGCGGCCGAGATCGCCCGACCAGACGCCGGCCGCGAACACGAACTGCTCGGCCCGGACGCGCCCGCGCGTCGTGTCGACGGCGAGGATGCGGTCGCCTGCCATCTCGAAGCCCGTCGGCTCCGCCTCCCACAGCGTGGCGGCGCCGCGATCGACGGCACGCGCCACCTGGCCCAGCGCCATCAGGTAGGGGCTGACGATCGCCTCGCCCGGGCAGCGGAAGGCGCCGTGCAGCGCCGGCGACAGGTTCGGCTCCAGGGCCAGCATGGCCCGGCGGTCGAGATGGTGCATGTCGAAGCCGTAGGAGCGCACGCCCGCCGCCC
>NZ_JAYSFE010000088.1:0-20395 GCF_041913585.1 Allostella sp. | reverse complement strand
GCGCGGCGGAAATCTCCGCCATTCTCAAGGAACAGATCGCCAATTTCGGTTCGGAGGCCGACGTCGCGGAAGTGGGCCAGGTGCTGTCCGTCGGTGACGGCATCGCCCGTGTCCACGGCCTCGACAAGGTGCAGGCGGGCGAGCTGGTCGAGTTTCCCGGCGGCATTCGCGGCATGGCGCTCAACCTCGAGAGCGACAATGTCGGCGTCGTCATCTTCGGCGACGACCGCAGCATCAAGGAAGGCGACGTCGTCAAGCGGACCGGCGCCATCGTCGATGCGCCCGTCGGCAAGGGCCTGCTCGGCCGCGTCGTCGACGCGCTCGGCAACCCGATCGACGGCAAGGGGCCGCTCACCGACGTCACCCGCACCCGCGTCGAGGTGAAGGCGCCCGGCATCATCGCCCGCAAGTCGGTGCACGAGCCGATGCAGACCGGCCTCAAGGCGATCGACTCGCTGGTGCCGGTCGGCCGCGGCCAGCGCGAGCTCATCATCGGCGACCGCCAGACCGGCAAGACCGCCGTCATCATCGACACCATCATCAACCAGAAGAAGATCAACGACGCCGCGACCGACGATTCGCAGAAGCTCTTCTGCATTTACGTCGCAGTCGGTCAGAAGCGCTCGACCGTCGCCCAGATCGTCAAGACGCTGCAGGACACCGGCGCGCTCGAGTACTCGATCGTCGTCGCGGCCACCGCGTCGGAGCCGGCGCCGCTGCAGTTCCTGGCGCCCTACACCGGCTGCGCCATGGGCGAGTTCTTCCGCGACAACGGCATGCATGCCGTCATCTTCTACGACGACCTGTCGAAGCAGGCGGTGGCCTATCGCCAGATGTCGCTGCTGCTGCGCCGCCCGCCCGGCCGCGAGGCCTATCCGGGCGACGTCTTCTACCTGCATTCCCGCCTGCTCGAGCGCGCCGCCAAGATGTCGGACGCGATGGGCAAGGGTTCGCTGACCGCGCTGCCGGTCATCGAGACGCAGGCCGGCGACGTCTCGGCCTACATCCCGACCAACGTCATCTCCATCACCGACGGCCAGATCTTCCTGGAGACGAGCCTCTTCTATCGAGGCATCCGTCCCGCGATCAACGTCGGCATCTCGGTCAGCCGCGTCGGTTCGGCGGCCCAGATCAAGGCGATGAAGCAGGTCGCCGGCCGCATCAAGCTGGAACTGGCGCAGTTCCGCGAGATGGAGGCCTTCTCGCAGTTCGCCTCCGACCTCGACGCCGCGACCCAGCGCCTTCTGGCCCGCGGCTCGCGCCTGACCGAACTGCTGAAGCAGGCGCAGTATCAGCCGATGGCGATCGAGGAGCAGGTGGTCTCGATCTTCGCCGGCGTCCGCGGCTTCCTCGACCCGCTGCCGGTTTCGGCGGTCGGCCGCTTCGAGCAGGGTCTGCTCTCCGACCTTCGGTCGAAGGCGCCGGACCTGCTCGCTGCGATCCGCACCGAGAAGGAGCTGTCGAAGGCGACCGACGAGAAGCTGGCGGCCTTCATCCAGGCGTTCGCCAAGACCTTCGTGGTCTGAGCCCGGCCGGCCAACCGCTCACCCGCAGGCGCGCATGCCCAGCCTCAAGGACCTCCGGGTCCGCATCAACAGCGTCAAGTCGACGCGCAAGATCACCTCGGCCATGAAGATGGTCGCGGCCGCGAAGCTGCGCCGCGCCCAGGAGCAGGCCGAGGCGGCGCGGCCGTTCGCCGAGCGCATGGAGCGGATGCTGGGCTCCCTCGCGGGCGGCCTCTCCTCCGCCGCCGGCGCTCCGCCGATGCTGGCCGGCACCGGCAGCGATCAGGTGCATCTCCTGATCGTCGCCACCGCCGACCGCGGCCTCTGCGGCGCCTTCAACTCCTCGATCGTCCGCGAGGCGCGGCGCCAGATCCGCGCCCTCCAGGGCGAGGGCAGGAAGGTCAAGATCCTCTGCGTCGGCCGCAAGGGGCGCGACCAGCTCCGCCGCGAGTTCGAGCCGCTGATCGTCGACACCATCAGCGACATCCAGCGGCCGCGCCTCAGCTACGAGACGGCGGCCCGCATCGCCGAGCGCGTCTCGACGATGTTCGCGGCCGGCGAGTTCGACGTCGCGAAGATCGTCTACAACCGCTTCCGCTCCGCCATCACCCAGATCGTGACGGTGCAGCAGCTGATCCCGTTCTCGCCGCCGGCCGCGACCGGCCAGGCGGCGGGGGGGGCGGGCGGCGCCCAGGCGGTCTACGAGTACGAGCCGGACGAGGAGCAGATCCTGGCCGGGCTGCTGCCCCGCAACCTCGCGGTGCAGATCTACCGGGCGCTGCTGGAGAACAACGCCAGCGAGCATGGCGCGCGCATGACGGCGATGGACAACGCCACGCGCAACGCGAGCGACATGATCGGCCGGCTGACGCTGGTCTACAACCGCTCGCGGCAGGCCGCCATCACCAAGGAACTGATCGAGATCATCTCCGGCGCCGAGGCTCTCTAGCCCGCCGGTACGCACGTCACGGGAGCAGATCATGGCCGCAGCTGAGGCTGAGACTCGGAACAACATCGGTACCATCACCCAGGTCATCGGCGCGGTCGTCGACGTGAAGTTCGACGGCGAGCTGCCGGCGATCCTGAGCGCGCTCCATGTCGAGCATCAGGGCAAGCGCCTCGTGCTCGAGGTGGCGCAGCACCTTGGCGAAAGCACGGTGCGCACGATCGCCATGGACACCACGGACGGTCTCGTCCGCGGCCAGCAGGCGGTCAGCACCGGCGCCCCCATCTCGGTCCCGGTCGGGCCCGAGACGCTGGGCCGCATCATCAACGTCGTCGGCGAGCCGATCGACGAGCGCGGGCCGGTGAACGCGGCGATGTCGTCGCCGATCCATCGCGACGCCCCGCCCTTCATCGAGCAGTCGACCGAGGCGCAGATCCTGGTCACCGGGATCAAGGTGGTCGACCTGCTGGCGCCCTACGCCAAGGGCGGCAAGATCGGCCTGTTCGGCGGCGCCGGCGTCGGCAAGACCGTGCTCATCATGGAGCTCATCAACAACGTCGCCAAGGCGCACGGCGGCTACTCCGTCTTCGCTGGCGTCGGCGAGCGCACCCGTGAGGGCAACGACCTCTATCACGAGATGATGGAATCGGGCGTCATCAAGACCGACGGCCCGGGCTCCAAGGCGGCGCTGGTCTATGGCCAGATGAACGAGCCGCCCGGCGCCCGTGCGCGCGTCGGCCTGACCGGCCTGACGCTGGCGGAATACTTCCGCGACGTCGAAGGCCAGGACGTGCTGTTCTTCGTCGACAACATCTTCCGCTTCACCCAGGCGGGCTCGGAAGTGTCGGCGCTGCTCGGCCGCATCCCGTCGGCGGTCGGCTATCAGCCGACGCTCTCGACCGACATGGGCGCGCTGCAGGAGCGCATCACCTCGACCAAGAAGGGCTCGATCACCTCGGTGCAGGCGATCTACGTGCCCGCCGACGACCTGACCGACCCGGCGCCCGCGACCTCGTTCGCGCATCTCGACGCCACCACCGTGCTGTCGCGCCAGATCGCCGAACTCGGCATCTATCCGGCGGTCGATCCGCTCGACTCGACCTCGCGCATGCTCGACCCGCGCATCGTCGGCGAGGAGCACTACAAGGTCGCCCGCGACGTGCAGCGCGTGCTCCAGACCTACAAGGCGCTGCAGGACATCATCGCGATCCTGGGCATGGACGAGCTGTCCGAGGAGGACCGCCTGACCGTCGCCCGCGCCCGCAAGATCCAGCGCTTCATGTCCCAGCCCTTCTTCGTGGCCGAGGTCTTCACCGGCTCGCCCGGAAAGCTGGTCGGTCTCGAGGACACCATCAAGGGCTTCAAGGGCATCGTCGCCGGCGACTACGACGACCTGCCGGAGGCGGCCTTCTACATGGTGGGCTCGATCGACGAGGCCGTCGAG
Organism: Allostella sp.; assembly: GCF_041913585.1. NCBI lineage: Bacteria > Pseudomonadati > Pseudomonadota > Alphaproteobacteria > Rhodospirillales > Allostellaceae > Allostella > Allostella sp. The sequence continues at coordinate 16,500 of NZ_JAYSFE010000088.1, read as the reverse complement.
AAGGCGCGCCGCATGGCGGCCGAGGCGGCCTGAGCCGATGGCCGCGACGATCGAGTTCGAGCTGGTTTCGCCGGAGCGCCTGCTCCTGGCGAAGCCGGTCGAAATGGTGGTGGTGCCGGGCAGCGAAGGCGACTTCGGTGTCATGGCCCAGCACGCGCCGATGATCGCCGCGGTGCGGCCGGGCGTGATCGCCATCTTCCAGGGCGGCAAGGTCGCCGAGCGGATCTTCGTCGCCGGCGGCGTCGCCGAGGTGACGGCCGAGCGCTGCACGGTGCTGGCCGAGCGGGCGGTGCCGGTCGGCGACATCGACCGCGCCGCCGTCGAGCGCAAGCTGGCGGACGACCGCGAGGACGCGGCCACAGCCGAGGTCGCGATCGGCGAGGCGATGCTGGCGGCGCTCGACCGGCCGGCCTACCACTGACGTCGAGCGCGGGCGCGGGCGCAGCCTCCCGGGGCCGCCCGTCGCCGGAACCCGGTTCCCTGCCCGGGTATTGATGAGGCGCCGGCCGTCACGCATATTCGACAGGCGCCGAACCGGCCCCAACGCCAGGGAGACCCGATGAAGCACTGGACCCTCGACGACGTGCAATGGGATCGCTTCGACGCGTCCCGCGTCGATCCCGAGCTGGTCAAGGTCGCCAAGGCCGCGGCCATGGTCGAGCACAACGGCTCGGACTACACGGCCTACCTCTGCAACGTCTTCCACGACGATGCGCCGTTCCAGGAGGTGGCGCGGACCTGGGGCGAGGAGGAGGTGCAGCACGGCCGGGCGCTCGGCCGCTGGGCGATGATGGCCGACCCGACCTGGGACTTCGAGGCCGCCTTCAAGCGCTTCACCGACGGCTACCGGCTGCCGATCGAATCGACCGAATCGGTGCGCGGCACCCGCTCCGGCGAGCTGGTCGCCCGCTGCATCGTCGAGACCGGCACCAGCTCCTTCTACAGCGCGCTCGGCGAGGCCTGCGAGGAGCCGGTCCTGAAGGACATCTGCCGGCGCATCGCCGCCGACGAGTTCCGCCACTACCGCCTGTTCTACACGCACATGAAGCGCTACCTGGAGCGCGAGAAGGTCTCGACCTTCCGGCGCTTCGCGGTCGCCTTCCTGCGCGTGCGCGAGACCGAGGGCGACGACGAGCTCGCCTATGCCTACTGGGCGGCCAACGACGGGGCCGGCCCCTACGACCGCAAGCGCTGCATCGACGCCTACACGGCCCGCGCCTACCGCTCCTACCGGCCGCCGCACGTCGAGCGGGCGACGGCGATGATCTTCAAGGCGGTCGGCCTCAAGCCCAACGGCTGGCTCAACCGGGCCGCCACCCGCGGCCTCTGGATGATGCTGCAGAACCGGGTCCGCCGGCTCGACAAGGCCGCCGCCTGAGGCGGCGGCGGCCGGCGCCGCGCCCCTTGCCCCGCTTAAGCCCCTCGCGCCGCTTCAGACGTTGAAGCGGAAATTCATGATATCGCCGTCCTGGACGACGTAGTCGCGGCCCTCCAGGCGCATCTTGCCGCTCTCCTTGGCGGCGGCCTCGCCGCCCAGCGCGACGAAATCGGCGCAGGCGATGGTCTCGGCGGCGATGAAGCCGCGCTCGAAGTCGGTGTGGATGGTGCCGGCCGCCTGCGGCGCCTTGGTGCCGGCGGTGATCGTCCAGGCGTGGGCCTCCTTGGGCCCGATGGTGAAGTAGGTGACGAGGCCGAGCAGGTCGTAGCCGGCGCGGATGATGCGGGCGAGCCCGGTCTCCTCCAGGCCCAGCGAGTCGAGGAACTCGCGCTTGTCCTCGGGGCTCTCGAGCTGGGCGACCTCGGCCTCGATCGCGGCCGAGATCACCACCATCCGGGCGCCCTCGGCCGCCGCCTTGGCGCGCACCTTCTCGGACCAGGCATTGCCGGTCGCCGCCGCCGCTTCCTCGACGTTGCAGACATAGAGGATCGGCTTGGCCGACAGGAGCTGGTGCGGGCGCAGGCGCTCGGCCGTGTCGGGACCGAGGTCGACGGTGCGCGCCGCCCGGCCTTCGCGCAGGGCGACCGCGACGGGCTCCAGCACCGCCAGCGCCTCCTTCGATTCCTTGTCGCCGCCCTTGGCCTTCTTCTGCAGGTTGGCGATGCGGCGCTCGACGGAATCGAGATCGGCCAGCAGCAGCTCGGTCTCGACCGTCTCCGCGTCGGCGACCGGGTCGATCCGGTTCTCGACGTGGGTGATGTTCGAATCCTCGAAGCAGCGCAGGACATGGACGATCGCGTCGACCTCGCGGATATGGCCGAGGAACTGGTTGCCCAGGCCCTCGCCGCGGCTGGCGCCGCGCACCAGGCCGGCGATGTCGACGAATTCGAGCTGGGTCGGCACGAGCTTGGCCGACTTCGCGATCTCGGCGCAGCGCTCCAGCCTTGGGTCGGGCACCGCGACGCGGCCGACGTTCGGTTCGATGGTGCAGAAGGGGTAGTTGGCCGCCTCCGCCGCCGCGGTCGCGGTCAGCGCGTTGAAGAGGGTCGACTTGCCGACGTTCGGCAGGCCGACGATGCCGCACTTGAAGCCCAATTCACCTCTCCGGCGCTGCGGCCACCCGCGCCGGCTTGGGCGGCGGCGGGTTGAGCGTCAGCGTGACCTTGTTCATGAAACCGTTGGCGTCGTCCGCCACCAGCAGCGGCATGGCCTCGGCCACGGCCTCGACCAGCTTCTCGACCCAGGGCTCGTCCGCCTTGGGGAAATCCTGCAGCACGTAGTCGTGGACCAGATGCTTGACGCCCGGATGCCCGATGCCGAGCCGGACCCGGGTGTAGTCCGGGCCGATATGGGCATCGATGCTCTTCAGGCCGTTGTGGCCGGCGGCCCCGCCGCCCGTCTTGACCCGCATCTTGCCGGGCGCCAGTTCGAGCTCGTCGTGAATGACGATCACGTCGGCGGGCGTCAGCTTGTAGAAGCGCATGGCCGCCGCGACCGCCTGGCCCGACTCGTTCATGTAGGTGAGGGGGGCCAGCGCCAGCAGCTTCTCGTCGCCGATCAGCCCGTCGGCGACGCGGGCGTGGAACTTCTCGCGCCACGGGCCGAAGCGCCACCGCCGGGCGATGGCGCCGAGCGCCATGAAGCCGATGTTGTGGCGGTTGCCGGCGTAGCGGGAACCGGGATTGCCGAGCCCGGCGACGATGCGCATGGTCCGATCCCGGTTCCCGCGGCCGGCGGTCGCCCGCGGCGCTACTTCTTGCCCTTCGCCGGAGCCTTGGCGGCGGCGGCCGGAGCCGCAGCGGCGGCGGCGGCCGGGGCGGCCTCCTCGGCAGCGGCCACGGTCGGGGCCGCGACGCTGGCGATCGTGAAGTCGCGGTCGCCGATCACCGGCTTGGCGCCGGCCGGCAGGGTGATGTGGCTGATATGGACGGAATCGTGGATGTCCAGCCCCGACAGGTCGGCGGTCAGGATGTCCGGGATCGCGTCCGCGGCGCAGTAGAGCTCGATCTCGTGCCGCACGACATTCAGCACGCCGCCCTTCTTCAGGCCCGGCGAACGGTCCTGGCCCTGGAACTGCACGGGCACGAAGACGCGGATGCGGGTGGTCGCGCCGACGCGCAGGAAGTCGACATGGACCGGCCGGTCGGTGACCGGATGGAGCTGGACGTCGCGCGCCAGGACGCGCTCCTTCTCGCCGCCGACATCGAGCTCGTAGATGCGGGCGAAGAAGCCGGCCCGGTTCATCTCGCGCTCGACGACGCGGGGGTCGAGGGCGATGATCGCGGGCTCCTTGCCGTCGCCGTAGACGACGCCCGGCACGCTGCCCTCGCGACGGGTGGCGCGGGCGGCCCCCTTTCCGGCCCGCTCCCGACGCTGGGCGGCGATCGTGGTGATCTCCTGCATGGACTACTCCTCTCCTGGGATGAAGGCGCCGGCCTCCAGGGGTGCCCTAGGCGCCTCTCCGAACCCTTCGACCGGGACCCTTCCCTAGTCGAACAGGCTCGAAACCGAACGCTCCTCGCTGATGCGCCGCACGGCCTCGGCCATGAGGGGCGCGATCGAGAGCTGGCGGATGTTGTGGGCGACGCGCACGGCCTCGGTCGCCTGGATGCTGTCGGTCATGACCAGCTCCTGCAGCGGCGAGGCGGTGACGCGGGCGACGGCGCCGCCCGACAGCACGCCGTGGGTGACGTAGGCCGACACCGCCTGGGCACCCGCCTCCATCAGCGCCTCGGCGGCGTTGCAGAGCGTGCCGGCCGAATCGACGATGTCGTCGACCAGGATGCAGCGTTGTCCGGCGACGTCGCCGATGATGTTCATGACCTCCGAGACGCCGGCGCGCTCGCGGCGCTTGTCGACGATGGCGAGGTCGGCACCGAGCCGGCTGGCGATCAGGCGGGCCCGCACGACGCCGCCGACGTCGGGCGAGACGATGACCAGGTTGTCGCCGCTGTGCTGCCGCCGGATGTCGTCGACGAAGACCGGGGCGGCGAACAGGTTGTCGGTCGGGATGTCGAAGAAGCCCTGGATCTGGCCGGCATGGAGGTCGACCGTGAGCACCCGGTCGGCGCCGGCCACGGTGATGAGGTTGGCGACCAGCTTGGCCGAGATCGGCGTGCGCGGACCGGACTTCCGGTCCTGCCGCGCGTAGCCGTAATAGGGGATGACCGCCGTCGCCCGCCGGACCGATCCGCGCTTCAGCGCGTCCAGCGTCACCAGCAGTTCCATCAGGTTGTCGTTCGTCGGGTAGGAGGTCGACTGGATGATGAAGACATCCTCGCCGCGCACGTTCTCCTGGATCTCGACGAACACCTCCATGTCCGAGAAGCGGCGGACGCTCGCCTTCGTCAGGGGAATGTTGAGATAGGCGGCGAGAGCCTCGGCGAGCGGCCGGTTGCTGTTGCCGGTAAGGATCTTCATCGGTTCCGTTCGGGGTCGCCGCCAAAAAAACGGACCCGGCGCTCGCGGGGACAGGCCCCCTGGATGACGCCGGGTTGAAACGGCCGCGGAAGATATCAGCGGGTCCGGCGTCTGTAAATGTCGGCGCAAGCGCCGCCCGGCGCGGCTCAGCGTCGCGCCGCTGCCTCGGCCGGGATGCGGTGGACGAGTTCGGCGATGCCGTCGGCGGCCGCGAGCGCGACGTAGCCCGCGACCTCGCCCCACGCCCCCTTCAGGGTCCCGGCCGGGATCTCGTTCGCCTGGCGGACGACCCCCACCTCCTCGCCGTTCGGCCGCGTCACGCGCCAGCGGATCTCGGCCTTCTCGCGGCCGGGACCCGACGGGCTCACCACCACCGTCGCCTCGACCACCGCGGTCGCGTCGTCGCGGCGGTCGGTCGTCGCCAGGTCCCGGCTCTGGACTGCCGTCGCCAGCGCCCGCGGCAGGGTACGCCCGCCGTCCCCCGGCGCGCCCCGGACGCCGGCCAGGAAGACCAGGGGCTTGCGGGCCTCCGCCGGGGCGGACGGCATCTGGGCGTTGTAGAGGGCGAGGACGGCCGGCGCCGCCCGGGCCGCCAGCGCCTTGGCCCCGGCCCATTCCCAGTCGCGCCGCGGCAGCACGTCCCGCTCCTGCCGCCGGTCGACCGTGGCGCCGCGGTCGTCGACCAGTTCCCAGGTCCAGTCGACCTCGAGGCCGTCGCCGCCGATGTCGCGGGTCTCCACCTGGCCGACCAGGAAGAGGCTGTTGCGCATGCCGGCGCCGGCGACCGCCGGCACCTCGCGCTGCTGCAGGACCTCCGCCAGGGCGGCGGGAAAGGCCGCACCGCGGGCCCCCGACAGGCCGGCGACCTCCAGCACGGTCAGCCCGCCCTGGGCCGGCACCGCGAGCAGGTCGGGACCGGGCACGGCGATGTCGGCGAGCGGTCGCGGCAGCGGCTGGCATGCCGCGAGCCCGACCGCCAGCAGGATCGCCGCCGCCCGCTCAGATGACCACACAGCTCACCACGAGCGCGATCAGGCAGAAGGCGAGGACGATGACGAGATAGGGCATCGGCGCTCAGCCCGCCAGCGCGATCGCCGACAGGGTCCGGCCATAGTCGCCCTCGCCGCGGAGCGTCGCCCGGCGGTAGCTGAAGAAGCGCGCCGGGTCGGGCACGGTGTCGGCGGCGCAATGGTCGACGGCGCCGACGCCCGCTTCCTCCAGGCGCATGGCGACGAAGCCGGGGAGGTCGAACTGGAACTTCCCGGCGCGGGCGCCGGGGACGAAGAAGCGGTCGAAGCCGGGATCGGCGGCAAGGAAGCGGTCACGGAACTCGGCCCCGACCTCGTAGGAGGGCTGGCCGATGCAGGGGCCGACGGCGGCGACGATCCGGCTGCGCACGGCGCCCCGCGCCACCATCGCCGCGACGGTCGCCGCGAGCACGCCGTCGAGCGCACCGCGCCAGCCGGCATGGGCGGCGCCGACGATCCCGGCCGCGGCATCGGCGAACAGCACGGGGGTGCAGTCCGCGGTCAGCACGCCGGCCGCGACGCCGGGCGTCGTGGTGACGACCGCATCGGCCCTGGGCGACTGTCCGCGCGCCCAGGCGCCGGTCGCCTCGACCACCGTCGGGCTGTGGACCTGATGCAGCGTCGCCAGCGCATCTGCCGGCAGGCCGAGCCGGGCCATGGCCAGCGTCCGGTTGCGGAGCACCTTCGCCGCGTCGTCGCCCGACCCGAAGCCGCAGTTGAGGCCGGCATAGATGCCGTCGCTGACGCCGCCCTCACGGGTGAAGAAGGCATGGCGGATGCCGGGCAGGGCGGCGAGGGTGGGGGCGAGGATCACGGTGCGGCTCCTGGCGCGGCGGCGGCGAACCCGGCCGGCGGCGGCGCGCCTTCGGGGGTGATCGCGAGGACCTTGAACAAGGTGCCCATCGCCCCCGCCCCGATCAAGCGGTGGAGGGCGGCGGCGAGCGTCGCCCGCGCGTCCGGCCGCGCCGCGGCCAGCCGTTCCGCCCGCTCGGCGATCCCGAGCGACCGCAGGAACCGCCCCTGCGGCACCGGGCCCCAGGCGGCCGCACCGGCCGCCCGCACCGCCGCCGCGATGTCGGCGAAGGCGACATGGGCGCTGAGGTCGACGGTCCCGGGCGCCTCCAGCACCGGCACCCGGCCGTGCCGGCCGACCGCCTGCAGCGTGTCTCCGGCGCCGGCGTCGTAGCCGTAGTCGACGAGCAGCGCCCGGCCGCCCGCGGCGGCGATGCGCCGGGCGATCGCCGCGGCCAGCGCCTCGGCCGCCGGCCGCCGCTCGACCACCGTGCCGGGCGGCAGGTCCCGGTCCGGGACGAGGTCCGGCGGCGCCGGCAGGATGTCGGCGAAGGCGAAGCCGCCGTCGGGCGCCAGCGTCACCGCGCGCTCGGCCCAGCCGTCGGCCGTGCGGACCAGCTGGTGGACGGGCAGGGCATCGAGGAACTCGTTGGCGACGAGCCAGAGCGGGTCCGCCGGCACGTCCTCCAGCCGTTCGTGCCACTGCGGCCCGGCCGCGGCGAGCAGCGCCGCCTGGCGGCGGCGCAGGCCCGGGCTCGATTCGACGAGATGAAGGCGTAGCGCCGCGTGGAAGCCCGGCACGCGCGCGGTGGCGCGCAGCGCGTCCGCCATCAGCGTGCCGCGGCCGGGGCCGAGCTCGACCAGCCGGATGGGGGAGGGGCTGCCCGCCGCCAGCCAGCCCTCGACACACCACAGCCCGATCAGTTCGCCGAACATCTGGCTGACCTCGGGTGCGGTGACGAAGTCGCCGCTGCGCCCCAGCGGGTCGCCGCGGCGGTAGTAGCCGTCCTCCGGGTCCTGCATGGCCGCCTCCATGAAGGCGGCGACGGTGATCGGACCGCCGGCCCGGATGCGGTCGGCGATGCGTCGGGCGAGGGTCACGCGGCCGCGCGGCTCCGCCGGATCAGCCAGGCGCCGAACATGACCATCGGCAGCGACAGGAGCTGCCCCATGGTGACGCCGAGGAAGAGGAAGCCCAGGTGGGCGTCGGGTTCGCGGAAGAGTTCGCCGGCGATGCGGGCGATGCCGTAGGCGACGAGGAAGGCGCCGGCCATGGTGCCCGGCCGTTCGCGGACGCGAAACCGCCACTCGAGCAGCGCCAGCACGGCGAAGACGCAGATCCCCTCGAAGAACGCCTGATAGAGCTGGCTCGGGTGCCGCGGCAGCGGGCCGCCGTGGGGGAACACCATGCCGAGCGCCGAATCCGTCACCCGGCCGTAGAGCTCGCCGTTCACGAAATTGGCGAGCCGCCCGAAGAAGAGGCCGATCGGCGTCGCCGCGGCGACGATGTCGGCGAGCCGCCAGAAGGCGAAGCCGCGCCGGCGCGCGAACAGCAGCATGGCGGTGATGACGCCGACGAGCCCGCCGTGGAACGACATTCCGCCGTGCCAGATCTGCAGGGCTTCCAGCGGCTGGTAGAGGTAGTAGCCGGGCTTGTAGACGAGGACGTACCCGAGGCGCCCGCCGAGCACGATGCCGAGCGTCGCCCAGACGATGAAGTCGTCCATGTCCTTGGTGGTGACGGCGGGGCCGGTGGGCGGGACGGGCCCGCGCCGCACCAGCGTCAGCGTGTAGCGCCAGCCGATGATGATGCCGGCGATGTAGGCCAGCGCGTACCAGCGGATCGCGAACGGCCCGAGCTGGACCAGGACCGGGTCGATCGCCGGGAAGGGGATCGCGAACAGCATCGGCGCCTCGTCAGCGGTAAGGGTCAGCGGTAGGAGTCAGCGATAGGGGTCGTCGGTCAGGAGGAAGTCCTGGACATAGCGGCGCACGCCCTCCTCCAGCGGCAGGAACTGGCCCGGATAGCCGGCGTCGCGCAGGCGTTCGATGCGCGCCTCGGTGAAATACTGGTAGCGGTCGCGGATTTCGGCCGGGGTGTCGACATAGGCGATGTCGGGCTCGCGGCCGGCGGCGCGGAACACGGCGGCGGCGAGGTCGGCGAAGCTGCGCGCGCGGCCGGTGCCGACGTTGAACAGGCCGGAGACGTCGGGCCGGTCGCGGAGCCACAGCATCACGCCGACGCAATCGTCGACATGGACGAAGTCGCGCAGCTGCCCGCCGTCGGCATAGTCGGGCCGGTGCGAGCGGAAGAGGACGGCCGGCCCGCCCGCCAGCACCTGCGGCAGGACGTGGGTGACGACGCTCGCCATCCGCCCCTTGTGCCCTTCGTTGGGGCCGTAGACGTTGAAGAACTTGAGCCCGACCCATTGCGGCGGCGCCGGCCGGCCCTCGGCGACGAGGCGCGCCACCCGGCGGTCGAAGAGGTGCTTGCTCCAGCCGTAGGCGTTGAGCGGCCGCAGGCGGGCGAGCGCCTCGCGGCTGCCGTCGTCGTCGAAGCCTTCGGCGCCGCTGCCGTAGGTGGCACCCGAGGAGGCGTAGACGAACCGTGCGCCGGTCGCCGCGCACCAGTCCCAGAGCCGGAGCGAGAGCGTGAAGTTGCTGGCGATGACGAGGTCGGCGTCGCGCTCGGTCGTCGCCGAGACGGCACCCAGATGGAACACCATCTCGACCGTATCGCCGTGCCGCGCCAGCCAGGCGTCGAGGTCCTCGGGCGGCACGATCGCGGCCAGTTCGCGCTTGGCGAGGTTGCGCCACTTCTCGTCCGACCCCAGCCGGTCGACGACGGCGATCTCGGGGCCGCCACGCGCTTCGAGGGCGGCCACGAGATTGGACCCGATGAATCCGGCGCCGCCGGTGACGAGAATCATGATGGTCGGGTTATAGGAGCCGGCCTTGCGCGGGAGCAAGCCGCCCGGGATGTACCCTTCCGCCGCGCCCCGGCCTATACCTCGGGGGCCGTGGCGCCCCTGGCCCGCGGCTCGCTGCCGCTCACGGGAGAAACCGAAGCATGTCGCTCGACCCCAAGATCGTGGAGACGCTGGCCGGCGTCTCGACCGCCACGCTGACCACCTACCTCCTGAAGAAGGGGCTGCGCAACGTGTGGATGCGCGGCACGAAGCCCCTGCGCGAAGGCCAGCCGCGGCTCGTCGGGCGCGCCTTCACGCTGCGCTTCGTGCCGGCGCGCGAGGATCTGGCGACGCCCGAATCCTGGTCCAACCCGCGCTCGACCCGGGCAGCGATCGAGGCGATGCCCGAGGGCTGCATCACCGTCGTCGATGCCATGGGCATCACCGATGCCGGCATCTTCGGCGACATCCTGTGCGCCCGGATGCAGAGGCGCGGCGTCGCGGCGCTGGTGACCGACGGCGTCGTCCGCGACGTCGCGGGCGTGCTCGGCACCGGCCTGCCGGTCTGGTGCCAGGGGGCCGCCGCGCCGCCGTCGGTCGCCGGTCTCACCTTCGTCAACTGGCAGGAGCCGATCGGCTGCGGCGGCGTCGCCGTCTTCCCGGACGACGTGGTGGTGGTCGACCAGGACGGGGCGGTGCTGATCCCGGCCGCCTTCCTCGACGACGTGCTGAAGGGCGCGGTCGAGCAGGAGGCGCTGGAGGCCTGGATCATGGGCGAGGTCGAGAAGGGCGCGGCGCTGCCCGGCCTCTACCCGCCCAACGCCGAGAACAAGGCCCGCTACGACGCCTGGCGGGCGAAGAACTAGCCGCCGGCGGCGGCAGGCAGGGGGATCGCCGCGAGCCGGCGATCCTCCGCGGCCGGCGGCATGTCGCGCCAGACCTTGAAGTCCTTGAAGCCGTGGCCGGTGACGAGGCAGACGACGGTGGCGTCGCGGGCGATGCGCCCGTCGGCCAGCAGCATGGCGAGGGCGGCGACCGAACTGGCGCCGGTCGGCTCGGCCAGCACGCCCTCCTGGCGCGCCAGCAGCGCCATCGCGTCGCGGATCGCCGGGTCGGGCACCGCGACGGCCAGCCCCCGGCTCGCGATCACCAGATCGAGCGTGTGGGTGCCGTCGCGCTCGTAGCCGACGAGCGGGTCGGAGATGCCCGACGCGAAGGTCGTCGGGGTTCCCCACGCCTCGACCTCGCGGCGACCGGACCGGAAGGCACGGACGATCGGCGCGCAGCCTTCCGCCTGGACCGCGACCAGCCGGGCCGAACGGCCGCCGGTGCGCTCGCGCAGGCCCTGCACCACGCCCTTGACCAGCGGTCCGGCGCCGGTCGGCACCAGCACCCAGTCCGGCACCAGGCCGCCGAGCTGGTCGAAGATCTCGTGCCCGACCGTCTTCAGCGCATCGACGCCGTAGGGGTTGAGGTAGGTGGTGGTGACGTTGGCGAGCCCGTGCCGGGCGGCGAGCTCGAGGCCGACGCGATAGGCGTTGCTGTAGTGCCCGTCGACGCGGACGAGGCGGGCGCCGTAGGCGGCGATCTGGGTCAGCTTCTCGGCGGGCGTCACGGTCGGCACCACGATCACCGCCGGCAGCCCGGCGCGCGCGGCATAGGCCGCGGCCGACGCCCCGGCATTGCCGCTCGACGCGCAGACGATGCCGGCCATGCCGAGTTCCCGCGCCCGCGCGACCGCGGCGGCGACGGCGCGGTCCTTGAAGGACCCGCTGGGATTGACCGTCTCGTCCTTGATCCAGAGCGGGCCACTCGCACCGACCGCCGCGGCGAGGCGCGGCGCCCGGTGCAGCGGGGTCTGCCCCTCGCCCAGCGTCGCCACCGCGGCGGGATCGGCGACGCCGAGCGCCGCGTCGGCGGACCACATGCCGGCGCCGGGCAGCGGCCGGGCGAGGCGCGCGGGCTCCGCCACCTCCAGGATGCCGCCGCAGCGTTCGCAGGAATAGCGCATCTCCGCCGGGTGGCGGGCGGCACAGTCGATGCAGACGAGATGCATGGGCGGGGCCTGTCCGGTGCGGGCGACGGGCGCGGCCGTCGCGACGGCCGGCATAGTGCCGGAAGCCCGGGAAGGGCGGCAACCGGCCTGGACGCGGCCGTCCTACGCCTCCTCGATCGCGACCGCCGCGCCGAGCTCGGCCGCCAGCGCCGCCTCCAGCTCCGCGGGATCGGCGTATCGCCGCCCGGGATCGACCACCCAGGTGGCGTCGTTGCCGTTCTCGTCGGTCAGCCGCAGCACCGTGAAACCGCCCGTCTCGTCCCAGTCCAGCTCCGCCGTGAACCTGCGCATGGCCATTTCTCCTCGAACGCGCACCACGAGGGAATAGGCGGACGGGGCCGGCGCGTCACGCGTTGACGCCGGCAGCGGCGCCGGACCAAGGTCCGCCGGGCCGATCCAATCCGGGAGCCTCCGACCGATGAGCATCGCATCCGTCCGCGCCTTCCTCGCGGCGCGCGCGCCCGACATCGTCGTCCTCGAGACGGCGGAAAGCAGCGCGACGGTGGCGCTGGCCGCCGCCGCCCACGGGGTCGAGCCGGCGCAGATCGCCAAGACCCTGTCGCTGCGCCTGGGCGAGCGCGTCGTGCTGCTGGTGGCGCGCGGCGACGCCCGGCTCGACAACCGCAAGACCAAGGCGGCCTTCGGCGCCAAGCCCAGGATGCTGGAGGCGGACGAGGTCGAGCGCCTGACCGGCCATCCGGTCGGCGGCGTCTGCCCCTTCGGCCTCGCCCGGCCGCTGCCGGTCTATTGCGACGTCTCGCTGCGGGCCTTTGCGGAGGTCGTGCCGGCCGCCGGCTCGCCCAACAGCGCGCTGCGCATCGCGCCCGGGCGGCTGGCGGAACTGGCCGGGGCGGAGTGGGTCGACGTCTGCCAGGAGCCGGTCGGGTGACGGCGGGTGCGTGATGCCGTGACGGTTCGGCAGGGCGCCGAAGCGCCCGCCCTGTCGCGTGCCGCCTCGTCCCGATATCATGGCCCGATGCCGCTCAACCAGACCATCGGGTTCTGCAGGTCTGCCGACGGCACGCAGATCGCCGTCGCGTCCTGCGGGCAGGGGCCGGTGATCCTGCGGGCGGCGCACTGGCTGAGCCATGTCGACTACGATCTCGAAAGCCCGGTGTGGCGGCCGTGGGTCCGCGCGCTGTCCGCCCGCAACCGCTTCGTGCGCTACGACCCGCGCGGCTGCGGCCTGTCCGACCGGCACGTCGCGGACGTCTCGCTCGCCTCCTGGCATGCCGATCTCGAGGCGGTGGCCGGATCGATCCCGGAGCCGGACTTCGTGCTCCTCGGGCTGTCGCAGGGCGGCGCGCTCGCCATCGTCTACGCCCTGCGCCATCCGGAGCGGGTGTCGCGCCTCGTGCTGCTGAACGCCTACGGCCAGGGAGCCCGGGCACGGGCACGGACGGATGCCGAACGCCTGGAGGCGGAGACCCTCGTCAACTTCATCCGCATCGGCTGGGGGCGCGACAATCCGGCCTTCTGCCAGTTCTTCACCAACCTCTTCATCCCCGACGGGACGCCGGAACACCATCGCTGGTGGGGCGACCTGGAACGGGTGACCGCGACGCCCGAGGTCGCCGCCCAGCTGCTCCAGCAGATGCAGACGATCGACGTGCTGGCGCTCGCCTCGCAGCTCCGCGTCCCGACGCTGATCGCGCACTGCCGCGGCGACATGCGGGTGCCGTTCGACGAGGGGCGCAAGCTGGCCGCCGCGATCCCGCATGCGCGCTTCGTCCCCCTGGACAGCAAGAACCATGTCCTGCTGCCCGACGAACCGGCCTGGGCGGTGTTCCATGCCGAGCTTTCGGCCTTTCTCGGGCAGGACGAACCCCTCCCGCCGCCGGCCGCGGTCGGCGAGGCGGGGCTCACGCAAGCCGAAGCCGCCATTCTCGACCTGGTGGTGGAGGGGCTCGACAACCGCTCGATCGCCCGCCGCCTCGGCAAGAGCGAGAAGACCGTGCGCAACCAGCTCTCCGTGATCTTCGGCAAGCTCGGCGTCCACAGCCGGTCCCAGGCGATCGTCATGGCCCTGTCCGGCCGGCGGTGAGGGCCGCGGCGGGACAAACGTCCCGCGCCGGAGGCCGGAAATTTCGACCGCGCGGGACGGCTGCCTCATGTGCCGGGCGCCGGCCGCGGCCAGACTCCGATCGACGCGGCAGCATTCCGACTGCCCGCAATCCGGGAGGAGTCCGGCAATGGCACAGATCGACGAAGGCAAGCTCAATGAACTGGTCGGCCGCATCCTCGGCGACCTCGGCGGCGCCGTCAGCATCCCGCTGGTGCGGATCGGCGACGCGCTCGGCCTCTACGGCAAGCTGCGGGAGATCGGACCGGTCGGCGCCGAAGCGCTGGCCGAGGCGACGGGGTGCGCGCCGCGCTATGTCCGCGAATGGCTCGCGGCCCAGGCCGCCTCGGGCTATGTCCGCCACGACCAGGGCCGTTTCTCGCTGACGCCCGAGCAGGCGTTCGTCTTCGCCGAGCCGGACAGCCCGGTCAATCTGCTGGGCGCGTTCGACACCGCGGCCGCCATGGTCGAGAACCAGCCGAAGGTCCAGGCGGCCTTCAAGACCGGCCGCGGCGTCGCCTGGGGCGAGCAGGCGGGCTGCATGTTCTGCGCCGTCGCGCGCCTCTTCCGGCCGGGCTACGTCAACGCGCTGGTGCAGGACTGGCTGCCGGCGCTGGACGGCGTCGTCGACAAGCTGAAGGCGGGTGCCAGCGTCGCCGACGTCGGCTGCGGGCACGGGCTGTCGACGCTCCTCATGGCCCAGGCGTTCCCCAACTCGCAGTTCGTCGGCTACGATTTCCACCCCGCCTCGATCGCCGCCGCGACGGCCCATGCCCGGGCGCACGGCCTGGCGAACCTCCGCTTCGAGGTCGGCCGGGCGCAGGATTTCCCGGCCGGCGGCTTCGATCTGGTGACCTGCTTCGACTGCCTGCACGACATGGGCGATCCCGAGGCGGCGGCCGCCCATGTCCGCCAGGCTCTCAAGGACGGCGGGACCTGGATGGTGGTCGAGCCGATGGCCGGCGACGCGCTGGACGACAACCTCAATCCGGTCGGCCGCCTCTATTACTCGGCCTCGACCATGATCTGCGTCCCGACCTCGCTGGCGCAGGAAATGGGGCTGGCCCTCGGCGCCCAGGCCGGCGAGAAGCGGCTGGCCGAGGTCATCCGCGCGGGCGGCTTCGCCCGCGTCCGGCGCGCCGCGCAGACGCCGCTCAACATGGTGCTGGAAGCGACCTGAGGGGCGGACCGCGGCGCCCCGCCGCCCGGGGATGGGGGCGGCGGGACCCGGCCGCGACCGGGTTCCGAGCCGCCCGTCCCCAGCCTCTCGCTCGGCCGAACGGATCGAGATCCCCTTCCGCGCGTTGGAGGAGCGCGGCCGATGGGAGTTCCCGATGAGCTACGCGCGCTTCGCCCTGACGATCGTGACCTCCACGCTCGTCATGTTCGGGCTGATGTATCTGAACACCTATGCCCTCGACCACGTGCGCTTCAGCCAGACCCGGACCTGGATGGCGGTCGTCATGGGGGCGGCGATGGCGGCGACCATGCTCCTGTTCATGTGGGGCATGTACGCGAATCGCAAAGCGAACTTCGCCATCCTGGCGGCGAGCGCAGTGGCTTTCGCCGGCGCCCTGTGGCTCGTTCGCAGCCAGGAGACGGTCGGGGACGTCGCCTACATGGAGGCGATGATCCCGCACCATTCGATCGCGGTCCTGACGAGCGAGCGGGCGCACATCCGCGATCCCCGGGTCCGCGAGCTCGCCGACGGCATCATCGCTGCCCAGGTGCGCGAGATCGGCGAGATGAAGGCGCTGATCGCCGACCTCCGCCGCAACCCCCCGGCCGCCAGCGCGCCCGACCTGCCGGCACGGCCGGCGAACTAGCCCCGTCCGCCGTCAAGGGCCTTCGGTCGGAGGGTGCGGCGTGCCCGGACTCCACCCGGCGGAGCTCGGGTGCTACTGGTCGACCGACAGAGACATGCGCAGGCGAAAGGCCCGACCGCCGTGGACATTCCCCGGATCTTCAACGTCGCCGAGAGCGCACACCGCATCCACAACCCGTTCACCCCCGAAAAGCTCGCCACGCTCGGCGCGGCGCTGCGCCTCGAACCGGGAACCCGTGTGCTCGACCTCGGCAGCGGTTCGGGCGAGATGTTGTGCACCTGGGCCCGCGACCACGGGATCGTCGGCACCGGCATCGACATGAGCCGGCTGTTCACCGAACAGGCGAAGCTGCGCGCCGAAGAACTCGGGGTCGCCGACCGGGTCGCGTTCGTCCACGGCGACGCCGCCGGCCATGTGGCCGAGGAGAAGGTCGGCGTCGCGGCCTGTGTCGGCGCGACCTGGATCGGGGGAGGGGTCGCCGGCACCATCCGGCTTCTCGCGGCGAGTCTCGACGCCGGCGGGATCATCCTCGTCGGCGAGCCGTACTGGCTGCGGGGGCCGCCCACGGCGGACGTCGCCAAGGGCTGCCTCGCCGGTGCGAGCTCCGACTTTCTCCTGCTTCCCGGACTGCTCGCGTCCTTCGGCAAGCTCGGCTACGACGTCGTGGAAATGGTCCTGGCGGACCAGGACGGCTGGGATCGCTACGAGGCGGCCAAGTGGCTCACCATGCGCCGCTGGCTCGATGCCAATCCCGGCGACGAACTCGCGAGCGTCGTTCGCGCCCAACTGACCGCGGAACCCGAACGCTACGCCGCATACACGCGGGAGTACCTTGGCTGGGGCGTCTTCGCGCTGATGGCGCGGTGACCGCGGCCGGTTCCCCGGCGCCCACATGGGTCTGGCATGGCGGAAAATGGCGCACCCGGCGAGATTCGAACTCACGACCTCTGCCTTCGGAGGGCAGCGCTC
>NZ_JAYSFE010000087.1:0-20438 GCF_041913585.1 Allostella sp. | reverse complement strand
ATGCGGACCATCCGGCCGCCGGTCGTCGTCGTCGGCACCAGCCGCGGCGCCGTCTCCGCCGGCACCCTGCTGCGCGAGGCGACGGGCGCAGGCCGCCCGGACGGGCTCGTCTTGACCGCGCCGATGCTGATGCCGACCGCCGACCGGCAGCCGAGCTTCCTCAGCGCGATCGGCAACGCGCCGCGTCGCGCCCGCCTGCCGCTGCTCGTCGTCGGCCATGTCCGCGACACCTGCCGGGTGACGCTGCCCGCCTCGATCCTGGCCTTCCGCGACTGGCACGGCGGTGCGGTCGACGTCGTGCTGCTCGACGGGCCGGCGGGGGAGGGCGATCCGTGCGAGGCGCGCTCGGCCCACGGCTTCGCCGGCATCGACGGCGAGGTCGTGGCCACCGTCACGCGGTGGTTGGGGCGCCTGGCACGGTAGCGGCCATCCGCTCTTCCAGCATCGCCAGGAACCCGGCGACGATGCGCTCGGGATCGCAGCCTTCGGGCGAGACCAGCCACTCGACCCAGGCGCCCTTGAGCAGCGCCATGAGCAGGCGCGCCGTCTCGACCGGGTCGACGGCGCTGCCGCGGGTGCGCGCGATGTCGCCGACCAGCCCCTCCAGCCGGCGGCGCAGGCGCCCGTAGGTCTCCTCGTGGGCGGCCCGCATCGCGGCGTCCGACTGGCTCAGGCTCCACAGGATGTAGCGGGCGCGGACATAGTCGCGGTCGAGGATCGGCGGCCGCAGGCCGACCAGGAGGATCGCGCGGAGCTGCGCCATCGGGTCGGGCCCGGCCGCGGCAATCGCCGCCTCGGCGGCGGCGTAGAAGCGGTCGGAGAGGTGCCGGGTCGTCGCCGCCAGGAGCTCGCCCTTGGTCTGGAAATGGTGGCGCACCATGCCGAGCGACAGGCCGGCGATGGCCGCGATCGCGCGGACGCTGGTGCCGGCATCGCCGTGCAGGCAGAGCGAGCGGAAGGTGGCGTCGATCAGCTGCCGGCGGCGCACCTCGGGCGCCAGCTTGCTGAAGCTGCGGCGGGCGGCGGCGGGGCTGCCGCCGGGCGGGGCGCTGGGACGGTCCTGATCCATCTCGTCGCCTCGCTTGATAGCGCCGGCCGGCGCGCGCGGCCATTGCGCCGTCGCCGCGGTCGCCGTAACTTCATACGATCGTATAGAGTGGCGAGGGGAGATCGTCATGGACGGGGACCGCAGCATCCAGCCGCAACTGGCGGCCACCCGCTCGGAACTGCTGCGCGCGCGGCACGTCCCGGGCGCCATCTACGCCTCGCCCGAGATCTACCGCCGCGAGATGGTCGAGTATTTCGGCCGCGAATGGCTCTTCGTCGGCCGCGAGGAGCAGTTCGCCGCCCCCGGCGACTACGAGGCGCGGCGCATCGCCGAACGGCCGATCGTCATCGCCCGCGACAAGCGCGGCGAGCTCAACGCCTTCTACAACATGTGCGCCCATCGCGGCGTCGAGGTGGCCGAGGGGCGGGGCAACGCCCGCATGTTCAAGTGCCCCTATCACGGCTGGACCTACGACCTGACCGGCCAGCTCACCGGCGCCGCCTACATGCGCGAGTCGGAGGGGTTCGACCCGGCCGGGTGCCGCCTGCCGCCGATCGCGCTCCGGACCTGGCGCGGGAACGTGTTCGTCTCGTTCCATCCCGAGCCCCGGGACTTCGCGGCGGCGATGGCCGAGTTCGAGGCCGACTTCGCCATCCTCCACACCGAGCGCTGCCGCGTCGCCGACCTCACCCGCATCCGGCTCGCCTGCAACTGGAAATTCTTCCACGAGAATCTGATGGACTTCTACCATGTGGGGGTCCTGCACGCGAAATCGTTCGGCGCGCGCTTCGGCTGGACGCCGGAGAACGTCGCGCTGAAGCCGGGCGGGGGCATCACCATCCGCTACGACGCCGCGCCCTCGACCCCGGACGGCCAGACGCGCTTCGCCAAGGCCCCCTGGCTGGAGGACCGGCCCAACAGCTTCGCCTGCACCGGGTTCCTGCCGCCCAACCTGACGCTCTTCGGCCGCGTCGACTGCGTCAAGCTGATGACCGCCTGGCCGCTCGGCCCCGACGCCTGCGAGGTCCTGATCTACCTGCTCTTTCCCGAGGAGTTCTTCGCCGACCCGGAGTTCGAGGCCAAAGTCG
Organism: Allostella sp.; assembly: GCF_041913585.1. NCBI lineage: Bacteria > Pseudomonadati > Pseudomonadota > Alphaproteobacteria > Rhodospirillales > Allostellaceae > Allostella > Allostella sp. The sequence goes on along the minus strand of NZ_JAYSFE010000087.1, from coordinate 18,302 downwards.
AGGTCTACCGGGCCTACCAGAAGGTGATCTACGAGGAGGATCGCAGCATGATCGAATCGATGCAGCTCGCGATGGCCTCGCCGGTCTATGCGCCCGGCCGCATGTCGATCATGGAGAAGCCGATCCACCATTTCCTCAACGCCTATCTCGACCGCATGTTCGGCCCCGGTGCCTGAGATGCCGCACCTGCCGCTCGTCGTCGCCGCGGTCCGGCGGGAGGCCGCCGACGTGGTGGCGATCGACCTCGCCCACCCGGCGGGTCGGCCGCTGCCGCCCTTCGCGGCGGGCGCCCATGTCCGGGTGCGGGCGGGCGAGGGGCCGGTGCGCCAGTATTCGCTGGTGAACGGGCCGGACGACCGCTGGGCCTACCGGATCGCGGTCAAGCTGGAGCCCGCCTCGCGCGGCGGGTCGGCGGCGATGCACCGGCTCGTTCCCGGTGACACGGTGCTGGCCTCGCTGCCGGTCGACGGCTTCCCGGTCGACTGGTCGCAGGGGCCGCTCCTGCTGCTCGCGGGCGGCATCGGCGTGACGCCGCTCCTCGGGATGGCGCGGCACGCGGTCGCGCGCGGCCATCCGTTCCAGCTGCACCATTTCGCGCGCTCGGCCGAAGCCGCGGCCTTCGCCGGCATCCTCGACGGCCCGGAGTTCGCGGGCCGGGCGCGCGCCCATTTCGGCCTCGATCCCGCGGCGGTGCCGGTCCGCCTCGCCGAGATCCTGGCCGGGGCCGCGGCACCCGGCGTCCACGCCTATGTCTGCGGCCCGGCCGCGTTCATGGCGGCGGCGCGGGCCGTAGGCGGGCCGGCGCTCGGCGCCGAGGCGCTGCATTTCGAGTATTTTACGGCGGCGCCCGGCGACGGCGGCGGCGGCGGCGCCGATCGCGAGATCGCCGTGCATCTCGCCCACAGCGGCCGCGACCTGCGGGTGCCGGCCGGGCGCAGCATCCTCTCGGTGCTCCAGGAGCACGGGATCGCGGTCGACTGTTCCTGCCTGGAAGGCGTGTGCGGCATGTGCGTGACCGAGGTGCTGGCGGGCGAGCCCGACCATCGCGACCATTTCCTCAGCCAGCCGGCCCGGGCGGCGGGCGACGTCATGACCATCTGCGTGTCGCGCGCCCGCGGCGCCGCGCTGACGCTTGCCCTCTGAAGGCCGGCCGGTGATCTCGCCCCGCCTGCAACGCGCCGCCGACACGCTGGTCCGGGCGCAGTTCGCGGTCGCTCCCGGCGAGAGCGTGCTCGTCACCGCCGACGACGCCACCGAGCGTGTCCTCGTCGACGCCATCGCCGCCGCCGTGCTGCGCGCCGGGGCCCGCCCGCTGGTGGCGCTGGCGCCGCAGCTTCCGTTCCAGGGCGGGCTCTCCGATCCCTATGTCTCCGACAGCCTGCGGGCCGCCGCCGTCGCCTCGGACGTCTGGTTCGACCTCTGCTTCCCCTATCACGCCGGCTCGACGGCGACCTCCGAGGCGATCGCCGGCCGGCGCTGCCGCTACCTCCTGCTGGCGACGGCGGGAGCGGACAGCTTCGAGCGGCTCTACGGCCAGGTCGACTTCGCGGCGCTGATGGACTTCAACCTCGCCTTCGCCGCGTTCGTCGCCGAGGCGGCGGGCGAGACCATGCGCGTCGCCTGCCCGCTCGGCACCGACCTCGCCTGGACGATCGACCGGCCGAAGCTGGTCCGCGAACGGGTGGCGCGGACGCCGGGCCTCCATACGGTGCCGGGCACCCAGAGCTTCTACCCGGTCGCGGACAGCGTCCGCGGCCGCGTCGTGCTCCAGGCGCTCTTCGACGAGGACCACCGCATCCTGCGCCGCCCGATCACCATCCTGGTCGAGGACCGCATCCGCGCCATCGAGGGCGGGGCGGCCGAGGACCGGCCGCGACTGGAGCGGGCACTGCGCCGCGCCAACGGTGGCGGCCACGATTTCGGCCGCTGCATCCACTTCACCTTCGGCTTCCATCCGGCGGCCCGGCTGACCGGTCGCCATTTCATCGAGGACATCCGCGTCCCGGGGTCGAACGCGATCGGCATGGGCCTGCCCTGGTGGGAGCCGGGCGGCGGGGAGAACCACCCGGACGGGATCGCGCTCGACCAGTCGGTGTGGGTCGGCGACCGCATGATCGCTAGGGATGGCCTGCTCGTCGGCCCGCCCGAACTGAAGGCGCCCTACGACGCGATGGTGCGGCGCCTCGACTGAGGCGGGCGGCCGGGATGCCGCAACTGGAGAATTGCCCTCGCGAGAATCTCCTATAGGGTTGGCAGGGACCGGGCATCGAACCGGGGGCCGCACCCGCGGGGAGGCATCGAGTGAGCGACAGGCCCGAGGGCGGGCGCCGCCCGACCATTCGCCGCTTCCTGCTGGTGCGGATCGTCGGCATCTGCCTGATATCGTTCACTCTCTTTGGTGGCGCGGCGTACCTCCTGATCGTCCGGCCGGCCCAAGACGAGCTGGCCCAGGTCGCGATGGAACTCTCCGCCGACCGTCTGGAGGCGGAATTCCGCTCGACGGCGGCGGGGGCCCGGCAGTTCCTGGCGGTCCTGCGCGACTGGGTGCGCCTCGGCGACACCGATCTCCAGGATCCGTCCGATCTCGTCCGGGTCTCGATCTCGCAGCTTCGCAACCGGCCGTTCCTGCTCAACGTGCTGTTCGCCCGGCGCGACGGCATCGGGCTCATCGTCGGCAAGCATGGCGACGGGTTCCTCGCCCGGCTGATCGACGAACGCGGCGCCAGCGGCCGCCAGCGCTGGCTGCTCTACGATGCCGACGGGCGACCGACCGGCGAGGAGACGATGGCGCGCGACTACGACCCGCGCCTGCGGCCCTGGTTCACCGGGACGGCCCGCGCCGGCCGCGACCACGCCCACTGGACCGACCCCTACATCTTCTTCGAGACGCGCGACCTCGGCCTCACCGTCGCCTCCGAAGTGATGCTTGCGCCCGATGCCGAGCCGCTGGTGATCGGGCTCGACTTCACGGTCCGCGACATCTCCCACCTGACGCGGCGCTTCCGGCTCGGCCGCAGCGGGGGCATCACGCTGCTGACCGAGGACGGGCGGGTGCTCGGCCTGCCCTTCGGCGCGGCGCCGTCGGCGGCGCCCGGCGACCGCGGCGGGCTGCTGGGCCGGCCCGGCGAGATGGGGCTCGCGGCGGTCGAGCGCGGCCTCGCCCTGTGGCAGCAGTCCGGAGAGGCACCCGAGCCGGTCGCCTTCGAGGTCGGGGGGGAGCCGTGGATCGGCCGCTTCCGGCGGCTGCAGCTCGACAATCTCGGCTTGGTCGTCGCCGCCACCGTGCCGCGCGCGGACTTCGCCATCGGCAGCGGCCGGGACGCGGCGGTGATCCTCGCGCTCGCGCTCGGCGTGCTGGTGCTGGCCTACGTCCTCTCCCGGCAGATGTCGCGCCGGTTCCAGCGGATCGTCCAGGAACTCGGTGCGGAAAGTGCCCGCATCGGCGCCATGGAGCTCGACCGGCCGGTGCGGGTGCGGAGCCGCCTCGACGAGATCGCCAGCCTGGTCGACGCCCAGGAGCGCATGCGGCTCATGCTGCGGGCCGCGACCAGCGAACTGGAGGCGACGGTCGCGGCACGGACGCGCGAACTGGCCGACCGCGAGGCGCTGCTGCGCCAGATCCTCGACACCGTGCCGATCGGCCTCAGCATGGTCCGCCACGGCAACGGCGTCGAGCCGACGGTGGTCATGACCAATGCCGCCGGGGCGGCGATGTTCGGCCATCGGCCGGAAGATCTGGTCGGCCGCCCGATCTCGGACTTCTGGGTGCGGGCCGAGGACCGCGCCCGCTACGTCGCCCTGTTCCGCGAGCAGTCGGGCGTCGACGGCTTCGAGGCGAGGATGCGCCGGCGCGACGGCGGTGAACTCTGGGTCTCGCTGACCGCCGTCGTGACCAGCTATCTCGGCGAGGCGGTCGTCCTCGCCGCCTTCCAGGACGTCTCTGCCCGCAAGGAGGCCGAGGCGCAGATCCGCCGCTATGCCGACCTCATCCAGCGCATTGCCGACACCGCACCGGCGGCGCTGTTCGAGGCGCGGGTGGCGCCCCCCGGCGCCGACGGGAGGACCGTGCCGGCGCTGCGCTTCACCTTCCTCAGCCGTTCGATCGAGCCGATCCTCGGGGTGCCGGCCGAGGACATCCTGCGGGACCCGGCCGAGCGCCTGCGCAACGCCGACCCGGACGATCGCCGGAGGATGCTCGCGTCGGCCGACCGTTTCGCCGACATGCGGGAGGCGTCGCAGGACGAATTCCGGGTCGTCGTCGGCGGCGAGGAGCGCTGGGTGCTCCGGCGATGCGAGGCGCCGCGCCGCGATCCCGACGGGGGCGGCACCATCGTCGGCTTCTACATCGACATCACCGAACGCCGGCGTTCGGAGGAGACGCTGCGGGTCGAGAAGCTGCGCACCGAGGAGGCGCTGCGCAAGCTGCGCGAGACCCAGGCGCAGCTCGTCCAGGCGGAGAAGTTGAGCGCGCTCGCCGGCCTCGTCGCCGGGGTGGCGCACGAGATCAACACGCCCGTCGGAATCACCTATACCGCCGCCTCGACCCTGGCCGACGAGACCCGGCGGCTCAAGGACATGGCCGACGCCGGCACCGCCAAGCGTTCCGACGTGATGCGGTTCCTGGCCCTCGCCCAGGAGACGACGGCGCTGATGGAGACCCACTGCCGCAACGCCGCCGACCTCATCCAGAGTTTCAAGAAGGTCGCCGTCGACCAGTCGAGCGACGACCGGCGAACCTTTCGCCTGGAACCCTATCTCGAGGAGATCGTCCTCAGCCTGCGGCCGCAGTACCGCAAGGCCGGACACCAAGTGGTAGTCGACTGCCCGGCCGACGTCACGCTCGACAGCTATCCGGGGGCGGTCAGCCAGATCGTCACCAACCTGATCGTCAACTCGACCATCCACGCCTTTGCCGAGGGCGTGGCCGGCACCATGCGGCTGACCGCACGCGCCATCGGCGAGGGCTGGATCGAGTTGCGCTACCAGGACGACGGCCGCGGCATCCCGCCGGAGAACCGGGCGCGCATCTTCGAGCCGTTCTTCACGACGCGCCGCGGGCAGGGCGGCAGCGGCCTCGGCCTCCACATCCTGCACAACCTCGTCGTCGTCAAATTGGGTGGGCAGGTCCGCTACGAAGACACCCCTGGTGGTGGAGCCACGTTCGTGATGCAATTGCCGACGGTGGCCAGGGCGTAGTTCCGGCTGCCTGCAACCCGCGGGGTCCCGGATGGCGGACGACGACGACTTCTTTCCCGACGACGGGGCGCCGGCCGACGCCCCGGGCGCCGGCGTCGCCGCGGAGCCATGGCCCGTCCTCGTCGTCGACGACGAGCCCGGAATTCATCAGGTGACCCGGCTGGCGCTGGACGGCGTCACCTTCAAGGACCGGCCGATCGCACTGATCTCGGCCTATTCCGCGAGCGAGGCGCTGGCCGTGCTGCGCACGCGGGAGGACATTGCGCTGATCCTGCTCGACGTCGTCATGGAATCGGACCATGCCGGCCTCGAACTGGTGCGGCGGATCCGCCAGGACCTCGGCAATCACCGGGTCCGCATCATCCTGCGCACCGGCCAGCCCGGGATCGCCCCGGAACGTCAGGTGATCGAGAACTACGACATCAACGACTACAAGGCGAAGACCGAGCTGACGCGCGACAAGCTCTACACCGCCCTGATCGGCACGCTCCGGTCCTACGCCGACATCCTGACCATCGAGCAGAGCCGGCGGGTGATCGAGGCGAACCGCCAGGGACTGCTGAAGATCATCGACGCCGCCTCGACCGTCTTCCGGCAGCAGTCGGTGCCGCGCTTCGCCGAAGGCGTGCTCGTGCAGCTCAATGCCCTGCTGTTCCCCGACGACGAGGCCGTGTTCGCCCGCTCGGGCGGGCTCGCCGCCCTGTCCGACGCGGCGCCGCTCACCGTCGTGGCGGCGACCGGCCGCTATGCCGGCCGCACCGATCGCGACCTCCGCGACCTCGTCGACCCGCCGGTCGCCGCCACCATCGACCGCGCGGTCGCCGAGCGCCGCAGCATCCGCGCCACCGACCATTTCGTCGGCTATGTCGGCGGGCCGCGGGGCGAGGCGAACCTGCTGGTGATCGACGGGCCCGTGGCGCTCTCGAAGGCGGACGCCGATCTCCTCGAACTCTTCTGCCGCAATGTCGGGATCGGCTACGAGAACCTGCTGCTGCGCGGCGAGGTCGAGCAGACCCAGCGCGACATCATCTACCGGCTGGGCGAGGTGGTGGAGACCCGCTCCAAGGAGACCGGCAACCATGTCCGGCGCCTCGCCGAGTATTCGCACATCCTGGGGCGGGCCCTGGGACTGGACGAGGTCGAGGCCGAGATCCTGCGCACCGCCTCGCCGATGCACGACATCGGCAAGGTCGGAATCCCGGACAGCATCCTGAACAAGCCGGGCCCGCTCACCGACGCGGAGCGCGCGGTCATGAAGACCCACGCCGCGATCGGCTGGCAGATGCTGCGGGACGCGCGCCCGCGCATCCTCCAGGCGGGCGCCGTCATCGCCCACGAGCACCACGAGAAGTGGGACGGCACCGGCTACCCGCGCGGCCTCGCCGGCGAGGAGATCCACCTCTATGGGCGGATCACGGCGCTGGCCGACGTGTTCGACGCGCTCGCCAGCGCCCGGGTCTACAAGAAGGCGTGGGAGATGCCGCGCGTCCTGGAACTGATCCGGAGCGAGCGCGGACGGCACTTCGATCCGGCCGTCGTCGACGCCTTCTTCGGCGCACTCGACGAGATCGAGGCGATCCGCGGGCGCTACTCCGACACCGTCGACGCCGCCGCCTGAAGGCGCCCGCCGGCTGCTCCAGGGTCGCCGCGGCGAGCGGCGATCAGGCGTCGACCCGCGGTCCCCACAGCTTCGGCCCGTAGGCGCCGGCATAGAGGGCGAAGGCCAGGATCCAGGCGAGGCCGGAGAGCACCAGTCCGCCCTGGTGGAGGTCGGGCAGGAGCGTCGCGCCGACCCGCGTCACGGCCGCGACCGTGACCAGGACGTAGATGGCGGAGGTGGCGCGGTCGGCGGCGAGCGCCCGGCCGGTATGGCCGAGGGTGGCGCGGGTCATCATCGCCAGCATCATCGTCGCCATGGCGCCGGCGCCGAAGGCGTGGAGGGTCGCCGCCCGCGGCACGATCCCGGGCGCGAGCAGGCTGGCGGTCATCAGGGCGAAGCCGATCGCAACCCAGAGATAGCCGAGATGCAGCACCAGCACGAGCGGCTCGGCCGTCGTCCGCCATCCCTGCCAGCGCGCCAGCCGGAGGGCGTGGGCGGCGGCGCAGAGGCCGGCGACCGCCGCTGCGGCGGGACCCTCCGGGCCGGCGACCCACAGCGCCGCGGCGGCAACCGTCAGGGCGAGGACGAGGGCGTCGAGCCGCGGTCCCGCCACCGGCAGCGGTTCGCCGCGCCCGGTCATGACGAGCCAGTTGCGGGTGAAGGCCGGGACGATGCGGCCGCCGATGACGGCGATCAGCAGCACGATCGTGAGCAGGCCGATCTCGGGTCCGGCGGTGGCGCCGCCCGGCAGCAGGCCGGCCATGTCGGCGTGGACCAGGCCGTTGCCGGCGAGCAGGACCAGCGCGCCGGCCACCATCGGCAGGTTCCGCCAGTTTCGGCCGGCGGCGACCTGGGCGGCGGTGCGGACCGTCAGGATCAGCAGGAACGCCAGGTCGAGCACGGCGGTGAGCCCGGTTCCGAGCGTGTCCGGTGCCAGCATGGCGACCCGGCCCAGGAGCCAAGCCGCGGCGATCGCGGCCAGGAGCGGCCCGGTCGCCTTCGGCCGGCCGGTCCAGCTCGGGACGGCCGTCAGCAGGAAGCCGCCGACGACGCCGGCGCCGACCCCGAAGACCATCTCGTGGGTGTGCCACGCGAGCGCCCCGTAGCTGCCGCCCGGCGACGGACCGCCGGAGAGCGCGGCCAGCCACAGGCCGAGGGCGACCGCCGCCCAGACGGCGGCGCCGAGGAAGAGGGGGCGGAACCCGTCCCGCAGGATCGGGGGCGGCAGCGCCGCCTCGGCGCCGCCGATGCTGATCGGACGAACCGTCATGACGAGACTCCGTTGCGATCGCCGCCGGCTACTGCACCAGCGGCGTCTCGCTGCCCGTGAGGTCGACGCCGCGAAGCTCGCTCCGGCCGGCGAGGAGTTGCAGGTACTGCGCGCTCGCCCGTCGCCATACCGCCTCCTGGAGGTACTCGGCGATCCGCTCGCGGACCGCCTCGAAGGGCAGCTGGCGGCCCTCGATCCGCCGGTCGAGGCGCAGCACATGGACCCCGTAGCGGCTTTTCACCGGCACCGGGCAGAGCTGGCCCGGCTCGAGCGCGAAGAGGAACGTCTCGAACTCCGCCACCGTCTGGCCGCGGCCGACCTGCCCCAGGCTGCCGCCGACGGCGGCGGACGGGCAGGCGGAGTGGGCCCGGGCGAGCTCGGCGAAGCGCGCGGGGTCCTGCTGCAGCTGGCCGATCAGCGCCTCGGCCGCCTGGACGGCCGCCTGATAGGCCGGATGGTCGTCCGGCGCGGCCGACAGCAGGATGTGGGAGGGCTCGAACAGGTCCGGCGAGCGGAACCGCGCCTGGTTGCGATCGTAGTAGCGGCGGCAGGTCTCCTCGTCGGCCTCCGGCACCTGGACCGCCGCCTCGAGCAGGCGGTCGATGAGCGCGTCCTCGTCCGTCCGGCGGCTGGCGCCGTCCTCGGACGGCTCCGCCGCGAGGCCCTGCCGGCGGGCTTCCTGCAGCAGGAGTTCGCGCACCGCGAGCGCGCGCGCCGCCTCGGTCCAGGCCGCCTCGGCGGAGGCGGCCGGATGGTTCTGCATCTCGGCGGCGATCGCCGCCTCCGGGATGACGACGCCGTTGACGCTGGGTTCGGGGTTCATCGCCGCCTCACTTCGCCGGGGCGAGCGGCGCCCGCCGGCTGCGCACCACCTGGTAGCCGGGCCGCCACAGGTAGCGCACGGGCGCGCTCAGCATGTGGACGAGGCGGGTGAACGGGAACACCAGCAGGATCGTCAGGCCGAGGAAGAGGTGCGCCTTGAAGATCGGGTGGGTGTCGCGGACGAAGGACGAGGCCTGGAGGTCGAGGGTGAAGATGCCCTGCGCCCAGGACATGAACTTGACCATCTCGTGGCCGTCCATGTGGCCGAGCGAGATCGGGATGGTGGCGAGGCCGAGCAGCAGCTGGACATAGAGCAGGACCAGGATCGCGATGTCGCTGAAGGACGAGGTCGAGCGGATGCGCGGGTCGGAGAGGCGCCGGTGCAGCAGCATGGTCGCGCCGACGAGGCAGACGATGCCGGCGACGCCGCCGACGGCGATCGCCAGCCCCTGCTTGAAGCCGTGGCCGATGCCCATCCAGTCGAAGACGGCGATCGGCGTCAGCAGCCCGACGAGGTGGCCGAAGAAGACGATCAGGATGCCGACATGGAACAGCACCGAGCCGACCACGAGCTGGCGCCGGCGCAGGAGCTGGCTGGAGCCGGAGCGCCAGGTGTAGGGCTCGCGGTCGTAGCGGATGACGCTGCCGACGGCGAGCACCGCCAGTGCGATGTAGGGATAGATGCCGAAGATCGCGGTATTGAGATAGTCGGCCATGACGGGGCCCTCCTCAGCGCCCCGCCGGCGGGGCCGGCGGCGCGGTCATCTGTTGCAGCATCCACTCGGCCTTGGGGCAGGCGCCGGACGGGTCCGAATCGGGCCCGAAGGTGACGGCGGTCTCGGCCCAGGCGCGGTCCAGCGCCGCCAGGTCCGAGGGATCGTCGTCGGGCTCGGCGCGCGCCGCCGCGAGGTGCTCCGGCGAGGCGGTCGTCTCGGCCAGCGCCTCGAGCGCGGCGAAGACCGGGGCATAGTCGCTCTGCCGCCGCTCCAGCCGCTCGCGCAGCGCGGTCAGGACGTGCAGCGGCTGGCCCAGCAGCTCCCGCGCGCCCTCCATCGGCCGGGTGGCGAGGAACTCGAGAAAGAGCGGCAGGTAGTCCGGCAGCTCGCGGGCCGCGACGAACAGGCCGGCTTCAGCATACATGGTCTGCAGGTCGACCATCGCCTGGCCGCGGTCGCGGCTCTCGCCGTGGACATGCTCGAAGAGATGCAGCGACAGCGACCGGGTGCGGTCGAAGAGCAGGACGTAGCGTTCCTGCAACTCGTAGAGATCGTCGGCGCCGAGGCGGTCGACGAGGCGGTAGAGGCCCGGATGCCGGCGCTCCGACAGCAGACCCTCGGCGACGAGCGCCGCGCGCAGGTCCGGGGCCGCCCGCTGCAGCTCGTCCGTCGGGTAGGACAGCAGCAGCGACAGCACCTTGAAGGTCCGGATCATCGCATCAGCTCCGTCGGGGTCGAGACGGTCTTGCGCCGGGGCTGGGCGAAGAGGTTGCCGGCGGACGACCCGCCGGAGCAGCCGTTGCCGAAGCTGAAGCCGCAGGAGCCGCGGACGTCGTAGGCGTCCTCGCCGATCTCGCGGTGGGCGGTCGGGATGACGAAGCGGTCCTCGTAGTTGGCGATCGCCATGACGTGGTACATCGCCTCGATCTGGGCCGGCGACAGCCCGACGCGGGCGGCGACGGCGTCGTCGATGACGCCGTCGATGGTCTTGGCCCGCATGTAGGCCCGCATCGCCAGCATCCGTTCGAGCGCCAGCGCCACCGGCTCCTCCTTGCCGGCCGTCAGCAGGTTCGCGAGGTAGCGCAGCGGGATGCGCAGGGACCGGACGTCCGGCATGTCGCCGTCGAGCCCGATGCGGCCCGCCTCGGCCGCCGACTGGATCGGCGACAAGGGCGGCACGTACCAGACCATCGGCAGCGTCCGGTACTCGGGATGGAGCGGGAAGGCGACCTTCCAGTCCATCGCCATGCGGTAGACCGGCGAGCGCCGGGCGGCCTCCAGCCACGCCTCCGGCACGCCGTCGCGGCGCGCCTGGGCGATCACCTCGGGATCTTCGGGGTCGAGGAAGATCGAGAGCTGGGCCTCGTAGAGGTCCTTCTCGTCGGGCGCCGACGCCGCCTCGGCGATGCGGTCGGCGTCATAGAGGAGGACGCCGAGATAGCGGATGCGGCCGACGCAGGTCTCCGAGCACACGGTCGGCTGCCCGGCCTCGATGCGCGGGTAGCAGAAGATGCACTTCTCCGACTTCCCGCTCGACCAGTTGTAGTAGATCTTCTTGTAGGGGCAGCCGGAGATGCACATCCGCCAGCCGCGGCACTTCTCCTGGTCGATCAGGACGATGCCGTCGTCCTCCCGCTTGTAGATCGCGCCGGACGGGCAGGCGGCGACGCAGGTCGGGTTGAGGCAGTGCTCGCACAGCCTCGGCAGGTACATCATGAAGGTGTTCTCGAACTGCCCGTAGATCTCCTTCTCGACGCCCTCGAAATTGACGTCCTTCGAGCGCTTGGCGAACTCGCCGCCGAGGATCTCCTCCCAGTTCGGGCCCCACTCGATCTTCTCCATGCGCTCGCCGGTGACGAGCGAACGCGGCCGCGCCGTCGGCGAGGCGCGCAGATCGGGCGCGGTCTGCAGGTGCTCGTAGTCGAAGGTGAACGGCTCGTAGTAGTCGTCGATCTCCGGCAGGTCAGGGTTGGCGAAGATCTTGGCCAGGATGCGCCACTTGGCGCCCATCCTGGGCTGGAGCTTGCCGCCGCGCGTCCGCACCCAGCCGCCGTTCCACTTGCGCTGGTTCTCCCACTCCTTGGGATAGCCGATGCCGGGCTTGGTTTCGACGTTGTTGAACCACGCGTATTCCATGCCTTCGCGATTGGTCCAGACGTTCTTGCAGGTGACGGAGCAGGTGTGACACCCGATGCACTTGTCGAGGTTCAGCACCATGCCGATCTGAGCCCGGATCTTCATTCCGCAGCCTCCATGGCGGCACCGGCCGGCCCTTCGAGCCAGTCGACCTTGTCCATCCGGCGGACGATGACGAACTCGTCGCGGTTGGAACCGACGGTGCCGTAATAGTTGAAACCGTAGGATTGCTGGGCGTAGCCGCCGATCATGTGCGTCGGCTTCAGCACCGCCCGGGTCACCGAATTGTGGATGCCGCCGCGTTGCCCGGTCATCTCCGACCCGGGCACGTTCACGATCTTCTCCTGGGCGTGGTACATGAAGAGGGTTCCCTCCTTCATGCGCTGGGAGACGACGGCGCGGGCGACGAGCGCCCCGTTGGCGTTGTAGGCCTCGACCCAGTCGTTGTCGCGGATCCCCGCCCGGGCGGCGTCGACCTCGCTCATCCACACCACCGGGCCGCCGCGGTTCAGCGTCAGCATCAAGAGGTTGTCGGTGTAGGTGGAGTGGATGCCCCACTTCTGGTGGGGGGTGATGAAGTTGAGGACGACGAACGGCCGTCCGGCCCCGTCCTTCAGCAAGGGCGTGACCGTCTTGGTGTCGATCGGCGGCCGGTAGACGCAGAAGCCTTCGCCGAAGGCCCGCATCCACAGGTGGTCCTGGTAGAGCTGCTGGCGCCCGGTCAAGGTGCGCCACGGGATCAGCTCGTGGACGTTGGTGTAGCCGGCGTTGTAGCAGACCTTCTCGGACTCCAGGCCCGACCAGGTCGGCGAGCTGATGATCTTGCGCGGCTGCGCGACGACGTCGCGGAAGCGGATCTTCTCGTCCTCCTTGGGGATCGCGAGATGGGTGTGGTCGCGGCCGGTCGCCTTGCCGAGGGCGGCCCACGCCTTGACGGCGACCTCGCCGTTGGTCTCCGGCGCCAGCGACAGGATCACCTCGGTGGCGTCGATGTCGGTCTCGATCCGCGGCAGGCCCTTGGTCGGGCCGTCCTCCTGGACGGTTCCGTTGAGCCGGCCGAGCAGCTCGACCTCATGCTGGGTGTTCCAGGAGATGCCCTTGCCGCCGTTGCCGATCGTCGACATCAGCGGCCCGAGCGCGGTGAAGCGGCGGTAGAGGTTGGGGTAGTCGCGCTCGACGACGGTGACCTGGGGCATGGTGCGGCCGGGGATCGCCTCGACCTCGCCCCGCCGCCAGTCGCGGACGTCCATCGCCTGGGCGATCTCGGCCGGGGTGTCGTGCAGGATCGGGGTCAGGACCACGTCCTTCTCGACGCCCAGCACCTCGGGCGCGACCTCGGAGAAGCGCTTGGCGATGCCCTTGTAGATGTCCCAGTCGGTCCGCGATTCCCAGACCGGGTCCACCGCCGCCGACAGCGGGTGGATGAACGGGTGCATGTCCGAGGTGTTGAGGTCGTTCTTCTCGTACCAGGTCGCCGTCGGCAGGACGATGTCGGAATAGACGCAGGTCGTCGACATGCGGAAGTCGAGCGTGACCAGGAGGTCGAGCTTCCCTTCCGGCGCATGCTCGTGCCACTCGACCTCCTGGGAGCGCTGGGCGCCCTCCGCGCCGAGATCCCTGCCGAGCACGCCGTGGCTGGTGCCGAGCAGGTGCTTCAGGAAATACTCGTGGCCCTTGCCCGACGAGCCGAGCAGGTTCGAGCGCCAGACGAAGAGGTTGCGCGGCCAGTTGCGCTCGCCGTCCGGGTTCTCGCAGGACATGCGCAGGCGGCCGTCCTTGAGGCCGGCGGCGACGAAGTCCTTGACCTCCTGGCCGGCGGCCGCGGCGGCGCCGGCGATGGTCAGCGGGTTGGTCTCGAGCTGCGGCGCCGACGGCAGCCAGCCCATGCGTTCGGCGCGGATGTTGTAGTCGATGAGGGTGCCGTCCCACGGCCCCTCGGGCGCCGTCGGCGACAGGATCTCCGGCACCTGCAGGGTCTCGTAGCGCCACTGGTCGGTGTGCGCGTACCAGAACGAGGTCGAGTTCATGTGACGCGGCGGCCGGCCCCAGTCGAGGGCGAAGGCGAGCGGCTGCCAGCCGGTCTGCGGCCGCAGCTTCTCCTGCCCGACATAGTGCGACCAGCCGCCGCCCGACTGGCCGACGCAGCCGCACATCACCAGGAGATTGATGATCCCCCGGTAGTTCATGTCCATGTGGTACCAGTGGTTGAGGCCGGCCCCCAGGATCACCATCGACTTGCCGCGGGTCTTCTCGGCGTTGCGGGCGAACTCGCGCGCCACGGTGACGATGCGGTCGGCCGGGACGCCGGTGATCGCCTCGGCCCAGGCCGGGGTGTAGGGGACCTGGTCCTCGTAGCTGCGGGCGACGTCGTTGCCGCCGAGGCCGCGGTCGAGGCCGTAGTTGGCGCAGAGGAGATCGAACACCGTCGCCACCATCACCTCGCCCTCGGCGAGCGTGACGGCCTTGGCGGGGACCCGGCGCCGCAGCACCGAGGCATGGTCGGTCGAGGCGAAATGCTCGTGCGGCAGGTTGCCGAAATAGGGGAAGGCGACCTCGACCGCCTCGTCGTGGCGGCCGTCCTCGATCAGCGTCAGTTCGAGCTCGACGTTGTGGCCCTCGGCGTCCTTGGACTCGAGGTTCCACTTGCCGGGGTCGCCCCAGCGGAAGCCGACGGAGCCGGTCGGCACGACGACCCGGCCGCTCGTGCGGTCGATCGCCACCGTCTTCCAGTCCGGGTTCTTCTCCTGGCCGAGCGCGCCCGGGAACTCGGACGCCCGCAGGAGCCGCTCCGGCACGAAATGGCCGTCCTTGCGGACCAGCCGCACCAGCATCGGCATGTCGGTGTAGCGGCGGCAATAGTCCTCGAAATAGGCCGCCTGCCGGTCGAGGTGGAACTCGCGCAGGATGACGTGGCCCATCGCCATCGCCAGCGCCGCGTCGGTGCCCTGCTTGGGGTTGAGCCAGAGGTCGGCGAACTTGGCGGCCTCGGAATAGTCCGGGCTGACCACCACGCTCTTGGCGCCCTTGTAGCGGGCCTCGGTGTAGAAATGGGCGTCGGGCGTGCGCGTCTGCGGGACGTTGGAGCCCCACAGGATGAGGAAGCCCGAATTGTACCAGTCGGCGCTTTCCGGCACGTCGGTCTGCTCGCCCCAGGTCTGCGGGCTCGCCGGCGGCAGGTCGCAGTACCAGTCGTAGAACGACATGCAGACGCCGCCCAGCAGCGACAGGTAGCGGGAGCCGGCGGCGTAGGAGACCATCGACATGGCCGGGATCGGCGAGAAGCCGATCACCCGGTCGGGGCCGTAGGTCTTCGCCGTGTAGGCGTTGGCCGCGGCGATGATGTCGTTGACCTCGTCCCAGGTCGCCCGGACGAAGCCGCCGAGGCCGCGCCGCGCGGTGTAGGAGCGGCGCTTGGCCGGGTCCTCGACGATCGAGGCCCAGGCGGCGACCGGCTGGCGCAGGCGCCGCGCCTCCCGCCACAGCTTCAGCAGGGCGGAACGGACCAGCGGGTATTTCACCCGGTTGCCGGAATACATGTACCAGCTGTAGCTGGCCCCGCGCGAACAGCCGCGCGGCTCGTGGTTGGGCAGGTCGGGCCGGGTGCGCGGATAGTCGGTCTGCTGCGTCTCCCAGGTGACGATCCCGCCCTTGACGTAGATCTTCCAGGAGCAGGAGCCGGTGCAGTTGGCACCGTGGGTCGAGCGCACGATCTTGTCGTGCTGCCAGCGCTTGCGGTAGCCCTCCTCCCACCGCCGGTCCTCGGCGGTGGTGATCCCGTGGCCGCCGGCGAAGGTCGACCGGGGGGACAGGAAGTTCAGGCGATCCAGGAGATGGCTCACGGGAATCGTCCTCCTCATTCGGCAGGGGCAGAGGCGGCCGGCGTCTTCGCCGAACCGCGCTCGATGTCGTGGAGCAGGCCGCCCGGCCGCGTGTAGACGACCCAGGTCAGGGCGGCGCAGGTGACGTAGAAGGCGAGGAAGCCCCAGAGCGCGGCGACCGGGGTCCCGGTCAGCGCGATCGAGGAACCGTAGGCCTTGGGCACGAAGAAGGCGCCGTAGGCGGCGACCGCCGAGGTGAAGCCGATGATGGCGGCCGATTCCTTGTCGGCGCTGCGCAGGCGCTCGGCCGCGGACGCCCCCGGCATCAGGCGGCCCATCTCCTGGCGCATGATGACCGGGATCATCTGGAAGGTGGAGGCGTTGCCGATGCCGGTCGCGAAGAACAGCACCATGAACATCGCGAAGAAGCCCCAGAAGGCGCCGGGCTGGTCCTTGATGCCGAGGAAGTAGAGGACGCCGCCGACCGCCGCGATCATCAGCACGAAGGTCCACAAGGTGACGCGGCCGCCGCCGAAGCGGTCGGAGACCCAGCCGGTGGCGGCGCGGCTCAGGGCCCCGATCAGCGGGCCGAGGAAGACGTACTGGAGCGAGTCGATCGCCGGGAACTGCGTCTTGGCGAGCAGGGGGAAGCCCGCCGAGTAGCCGATGAAGGAGCCGAAGGTGCCGGTGTAGAGCCAGCACATGATCCAGTTGTGCCGGCGCTGGAAGATCACCGCCTGCTCGCGGAAGGACGCCTTGGCCGACGCCAGGTCGTTCATTCCGACCCAGGCCAGCACGGTGGCGACGATGAGGAACGGCACCCAGATGAAGCCGGCGTTCTGCAGCCACAGCCGCGTCCCGTCCGCCGCCGCCCGCGGCTCGCCGCCGATCGTGCCGAAGACGCCGGCGGTGATGACGATCGGAATGGCGAACTGCATCACGCTGACCCCGGCATTGCCGAGCCCGGCATTGAGGGCGAGCGCGTTGCCCTTCTGCGCCTTGGGGAAGAAGAAGCTGATGTTGGCCATCGAGGAGGCGAAGTTGCCGCCGCCGAGGCCGCAGAGCAGCGCCAGCACCAGGAAGATGAGGTAGGGCGTCGACGGGTCCTGCACGGCGTAGCCGATGCCGAAGGCCGGGATGAGGAGGGACGCCGTCGACAGGGTCGTCCACAGCCGGCCGCCGAAGATCGGCACCATGAAGGAGTAGAAGATCCGGAGCGTCGCCCCCGACAGGCCGGGCAGGGCCGCCAGCCAGAAGAGCTGGTCGGTCGTGTAGGCGAAGCCGATCGCCGGCAGCTTGGCGACGACGACGCTCCACACCATCCAGACCGAGAAGGCGAGCAGCAGGCAGGGGATCGAGATCCAGAGGTTGCGCTGGGCGATGCGGCGTCCCTTGCTCTCCCAGAAGGCCGGATCCTCGGGCCGCCAGTCGGTGACCAGGGCACCGCCCTCGCGGCCGTGGGCGCGGCTGTCGTGGATGCCCTCGAGTTCGGCGAAGGCCGGCAGGTCGGCCAGCTTTTCGCCGGCTGCCGCGCGCTCCATCTGCCGGATCGAGACGTGCATCCAGGTCAGCGACACGACGACGATGGCGAAGAGCAGCATGAAGCAGCTGGTCCACACGCCGACGAGGTCGTTCATGACGCCGAAGGCGATCGGCAGGACGAAGCCGCCGAGCCCGCCGATCAGGCCGACGAGCCCGCCGACCGAACCGACATGGTTGGGGTAGTAGACGGGGATGTGCTTGTAGACGGCCGCCTTGCCGAGCGACATGAAGAAGCCCAGCACGAAGATCGTGATGACGAACGGCACCAGGCCCATCTGGGTCGAGAAGGCGATCGGGCCCTTGATGCCGTGGATGACGTAGTCGGTCGCCGGGTAGGACAGCATGAAGAGGGCGACCAGGGAGACGCCGAGCGTCCAGTACATCACCGTGCGCGCGCCGTAGCGGTCGGAGAGGTAGCCGCCATAGGCGCGGAACAGGCTGGCCGGGATCGAGTAGGCGGCGGCCAGCATGCCGGCCGTCTTCAGGTCCATCCCGTAGACGCCGATGAGGTAGCGCGGCAGCCACAGGGCGAGGGCCACGAAGGCGCCGAAGACGAAGAAGTAGTAGAGCGCGAAGCGCCAGACCTGCTGGTTGCGCAGCGGCTCGAGCTGGAGCAGCGAGCCCGGCGCCCGCTGGCCGGCGGCGCGGCGGCGGACGAGTTCGGGGTCGTCCTCGGTGGTGAACCAGAAGATGACGGCGACGACGACGAGGCCGACTGCCCACACCTGGGCCACCATCTCCCAGCCATAGGCGATGAGCACGAAGGGCGCGAGGAACTTGGTGACCGCGGCGCCGACGTTGCCGGCGCCGAAGATCCCGAGGGCGGTGCCCTGCTTCTCCTTCGGGTACCATTTCGACACATAGGCGATGCCGACCGCGAAGGAGCCCCCCGAGAGGCCGACGCCGAGCGCGGCCAGCAGCAGCATCTCGTAGGTGTGGGCGTAGGACAGCAGGAAGGTCGCGATCGCCGCCAGGACCATGGTGACGAGGTAGACGACCCGGCCGCCGTACTGGTCGGTCCAGATGCCGAGGAAGATGCGGCTGAGCGAGCCGGTCAGGATCGGCGTGCCGACGAGCAGGCCGAACTGGGTGTCCGAGAGGCCGAGGTCGGCCTTTATCTGGACGCCGATGATGGAGAAGATCGTCCACACGGCGAAGCACGCGGTGAACGCCACCGTGCTCATGCCGAGAATGCGGTTCTG
>NZ_JAYSFE010000086.1:3456-21003 GCF_041913585.1 Allostella sp. | reverse complement strand
CTAGGCCGGCGGACGGCGGGGCGCGATGGTGATCCAGATGCCGCCGAGAACGACCATGGCAGCAGCCACCAGGCGCGGCGACAGGACCTCGCCCAGCCAGAGGGCGGCGCCGGCGGCGGCCACCACCGGCACCAGGAGCTGGGCCGCCCCGGCGGTCGCCACCGACAGGCGCGGCAGCACCGCGTACCACACGGCATAGCCGAGCGCCGACGTCACCATGCCGGACGCCAGGGCCAGGGCGACGCCGGTCACCGTCGGCGCCGGCTCGGGAACCGCGAAGACGACGAGGAGGCCGAGCAGGGCGGCTCCGACGAAGTTGCGCGCCGTCCGTCCGAGCGGGTCGGCCGCGCCGCGCCCGACCAGCGTGTAGACGGCCCAGGCGATCCCGGCCGCCGCCATCAGCAGCGCCGGCAGCAGCGGCGGCTGGGTGGCGCCCGGCGCCAGCAGCCAGACGAGGCCGGCGAAGGCGACGAGGAGCCCCGCCGTCTCGCGCCGGCCGGGCGGCCGGCCGGCCGCGCTGGCGAGCCCGGCCAGGCCGAGTTGCACCAGCGCGAAGAGGATCAGCGCCCCCGTCGCCGCCCCCAGTTCGAGATAGGCGAAGGTGAAGGCGGCGGCATAGGCGAAGAGCGCCGCCACCCCCGGCAGATCGGCCCGGCGGGGCAGGATCGCCGCCGGCCGGCGCAGGCACAGGAGGGCGAGCATGACGGCGCCGGAGGCGAGACGCAGCCCCATGAAGAGCGCCGGCCCGATCTCGCCGCCGGCCAGCGCCGGCCGGGTGAGCAGCGAGTTGCCGGCGAAGGCGAGGATCGCCAGCGCCGTCAGCGCGATGACCCGGAACCTGCCCGAGGGAGTCGGCGGCACGGCGCTCACCACCGCCTCAATCGACCGGATAAGGCTTCGTCAGCAGTTCCAGGAGGTGCCCGTCGGGACTGAGGAAATAGAAGCCCCGGCCGCCGCCATAGGTGTTGATTTCCCCCGGCCGGGTGCGACCGGGATCGGCCCACCAGTCGAGCCCGCGGGCGCGGACCCGCTCCAGGCCGGCGTCGAAGCCGGCCTCGTCGACCAGGAAGGCGTAGTGCTGCAGCGCGATCTCGCCCGCCTTGGCCATGAAGTCGAGCGAGACGCCGTTGTCCATCGCGACCACCATGAACTGGAGGAACGGCCGCGGCGCCGGCCGGCCGAGGATATCGGCGAGGAAGGCCGCCGAGGCGGCGGCGTCGCGGCACCAGACGATGGTGTGGTCGAGCCGGGCGGCCATGCCGTTCTCCCTCGCTGCATCGTGTGACGGCCTCTCATAGCACCGCGCGCCCGGCGACCGGCAGGC
Source organism: Allostella sp. (assembly GCF_041913585.1). Taxonomy (NCBI): domain Bacteria; kingdom Pseudomonadati; phylum Pseudomonadota; class Alphaproteobacteria; order Rhodospirillales; family Allostellaceae; genus Allostella; species Allostella sp. Next base: position 19,679 of record NZ_JAYSFE010000086.1, on the reverse strand, counting down.
CCGTCGGCTCCGGGACGGCGCGATCGTCGATCGGGAAGTGGAGCAGCGCCGCCACCAGCCCCGCCACCGCCGTCGCGATCCAGATGGCCGCATAGGAGCCGGTGGCATCGAAGACCCAGCCACCCATCCAGGCGCCGAGGAACGAGCCGACCTGGTGGCTGAGGAAGACGATGCCGAAGAGCGTGCCGAGATGGCGGACGCCGAAGACCCGCGCGATCAGCCCGTTGGTCAGCGGCACGGTCCCGAGCCACATCAGGCCCATGGCGGCGGCGAAGAGCAGCACCGTCCATTCCGTCTTGGGACCGAGGAAGAAGGCCGCGATGACGATTCCGCGCAGCAGATAGAGCCAGCCGAGCACCCGCTGCGGCCGCAGCCGTCCGCCGAGCCAGCCGCAGGCCCAGCTTCCCGCCATGTTGAAGAGGCCGATCGCCGCCAGTGCGGTGGCGCCGAGCGCCGCCGGCATCTGGCAGGTGGCGAGATAGGCCGGGAGGTGGGTGGCGATGAAGGCGAGCTGGAAGCCGCAGGTGAAGAAGCCGAGCGTCAGCAGACGATAGCCGCGATGGCCGAGCGCGCCCGCCAGGGCGGCCCGCAGCGGCATCGGCGCGGCCGTCGGAGCGGCCGGCCCGCCCGCGCCCGAACGCCGGTCGAGCAGCAGGCCGAGCGGCGCCACGGCGAGCGCGCAGCCGGCGAGCAGCAGCAGTGCCGCCCCGGTGCCGGAGCCATCGGCCGCCCACTGGACGAGCGGCACCAGCCCGACCTGCCCCAGCGAACCGCCGGCGCTGGCGAGGCCGAGCGCCATGCTGCGCCGCTCCGGCGCCGCCTGGCGGCCGACCGCGCTGAGCACCACGCCGAAGCTGGTGCCGCTGATGCCGATGCCGACGAGCACGCCGAGCCCCAGCACCAGCATCGGCCCGGTCGGCATGATGGCGGCGAGGCCAAGGCCGGCGGCGAAGAGCAACGCGCCGGCCGCCACCACCGGCGCCGCGCCGAAGCGGTCGGCCGCCGCCCCGGCGAAGGGCTGCGCCACCCCCCAGACGAGGTTGTGCAGCGCGATCGCGAAGGCGATCAGCGTCACTGGCAGGCCGTGATCGAACGAGAACGGACCGAGGAAGAGGCCGAAGCTCTGCCGGGCGCCCATGGCCGCGCTCATGACCAGCGAGGCGCCGACGATGGCAAGCGCCGCAGGCCCGAACTTGACTGGCCTAAACTTGACTGGCCCGAGCAGGCGACGGACGGACGACGGGGTCATGCGGGCGATCTCCGGGTCGGTGGGTGGACGAGGCTAGGCCCGACCGCCGCCGTCACGATTGAAGGGTTGTGCGGGAATGCCGCCGCCGCCATCGTCGCGGCCCCGAGAAAAATTTGGGATGGAACGTCGATTCCGCTCGGGCTCGTTCGTCGTGACGACGAAGCGGCCCGGAACCGGAGCCGCGACGCGAGAGGAGACGAGAACGATGCGCGTGATGGTCATGGTGAAGGCGACCGAGGACAGCGAAGCCGGTGTCATGCCCTCGACGGACCTCGCCGAGGCGATGGGCCGGTTCAACGAAGCGCTGGTGCAGGCCGGTGTCCTGCTGGCCGGCGACGGGCTGAAGCCGTCGCGGATCGGCAAGCGGGTGGCCTTCGACGGCCCGCGCCGCACCGTCATCGACGGCCCCTTCGCCGAGACGCGGGAACTGGTCGCCGGCTACTGGCTGTGGGAGGTGAAGGACATGGCCGAGGCGGTCGAATGGGTGAAGCGCTGCCCGAACCCGATGCCGGGCCCGAGCGAGATCGAGATCCGGCCGCTCTACGAGCTGTCCGACTTCGCCGAGGCCATGACGCCGGAAGCGGTCGCGATCCACGAGGGCGTCCGCGACAAGCTCGCCGGCCGCTGACGGCGTGTCCGGGCCGGCGACGGACGCGGCGGCGCAGGCGATCGAGGCGGTGTTCCGCATCGAGCGGGCCCGCCTCGTCGGCGGCCTCGCGCGCCTGCTGCGCGACGTCGACCTCGCCGAGGAGCTGGCGCAGGACGCGCTGGTGGCGGCACTGGCCGACTGGCCGCGGACCGGGGTGCCGGCCAACCCCGGCGCCTGGCTGGCCGCCACGGCGAAGCGGCGGGCGATCGACGGCTTCCGCCACCGCCGCATGCGGGAGCGCAAGCATGCCGAGATCGCCCGCGACCTCGAGGACGGCGACCGGGATCCGGGCGCGGAGATCGAGGCCGCGATCGAGAGCGGCGACCTCGGCGACGAGCTGCTCGGCCTGATCTTCGCCGCCTGCCATCCGGTGCTGTCGACCGAAGCGCGCGCCGCCCTCACGCTCCGGCTCGTCGGCGGCCTGACGACGGCGGAGATCGCCCGCGCCTTCCTGGCGTCGGAGGCGACGATCGCCCAGCGCATCGTGCGCGCCAAGCGGACGATCGCGGCGGCCGGCGTCGGCTTCGCCGTGCCTCGCGGCCGCGAGCGCGCGCTCCGCCTCGCCTCGGTCCTGGAGGTGGTCTACCTCGTCTTCAACGAGGGCTACGCCGCGACCGTGGGGGACGACCTCACCCGGCCGGCACTGTGTGCCGAGGCGCGGCGTCTCGGCCGCATCCTGGCCAGCCGGATGCCGGCCGAGCCGGAGGTGCTGGGCCTCCTGGCGCTGATGGAACTGCAATCGTCGCGGCTTGCCGCCCGCGTCGCACCGGACGGGTCCGCCATCCCGCTGCCGGAGCAGAACCGCGCCCGCTGGGACCATCTCCTGATCCGCCGCGGCCTGGCCGCCCTGGCGCGGGCCGAGGCGCTGGGCGGCGCGGACGGCCCCTACGCGCTCCAGGCGGCGCTCGCCGCCTGCCATGCGCGCGCCCGTCGGTTCGAGGAGACCGACTGGGTGCGCATCGCCGGCCTCTACGACCGCCTGGAACGGGTCATGCCGTCCCCGGTGGTCGGGCTCAATCGCGCCATCGCCCACGGCATGGCCTTCGGCCCGGCGGCCGGGCTGGCGCTCCTCGACGCGCTCGACGCCACGGCCGGGCCGGCGCTCGGCGCCTACGCGCCGCTGCCGGCGGCCCGTGGCGACCTCCTGCGGCGCGCCGGCCGCCCGGCGGAGGCCGAGGCCCAGTTCCGGCGCGCGGCCGCACTCTCGGGCAATGCGCGCGAGCGGGACTACCTGCTGCGCCAGGCCGCCGCCTGCCGGGAAACGGTTCCCGGCCGCGATTGATCTGCCGGTGGCCGGCGCGCATGCTCGGGCCCCAGATGACCGCCGCGACGAGCCCGCTGCTCACCGACCTCTACGAGCTCGCCATGCTCCAGGCCTATCTGGAGCATGGCGAGACCGGGACCGCGGTCTTCGAGTTCTTTGTCCGGCGGCTGCCGCCGCGGCGGGGCTTCCTCGTCGCGGCCGGCCTCGAGCAGGCGCTGGAGTATCTCGGGTCCCTGCGCTTCGCACCCGACGAGATCGACTGGCTCGCCGGCACCGGACGTTTCGGCCGGCGCCTCCTCGACCACCTCGCCGGCTTCCGCTTCACCGGCGACGTCCATGCCGTGCCGGAGGGCCGGGTGGTCTTTCCCGACGAGCCGATCCTGCGCGTCACCGCGCCGATCCCGGAGGCGCAGTTCGTCGAGACGCGGCTCATCAACATCCTGCATTTCCAGACGGTGATCGCGTCCAAGGCGGCGCGCATGGTGCTCGCGGCGGGCGGCCGGCGGCTGGTCGATTTCGGCCTGCGCCGGGCGCACGGCGCCGAGGCGGGACTCCTGGCGGCCCGCGCCAGCTACCTCGCCGGCTTCGCCGGCACCGCGACGGTGCTGGCGGAGCGCGCGTTCGGCATTCCGACGACCGGCACCATGGCCCACTCGTTCGTCGCCGCGTTCGACCGCGAGAGCACCGCCTTCGAGCGCTTCGCCCTCGCCTGCCCGCGCAACCTCACCCTGCTCATCGACACCTACGACACCGAGGCGGCGGCGCGGAAGGTGGTCCGCCTCGCCCCGCGGCTCGCGGCGAAGGGCGTCCGCGTCCAGGCGGTCCGCCTCGACAGCGGCGACCTCGTCGCCCTCGCATGCAGCGTCCGCCGCATCCTCGACGCGGGCGGCCTGGCGGACGTCGCCATCTTCGCCAGCGGCGGGCTCGACGAGGACGCGATCGCCGGCATCGTCGCCGCCGGAGCACCGATCGACGGCTTCGGCGTCGGCACCAGCCTCGCCACCTCCGCGGACGCGCCCGCCCTCGATTGCGCCTACAAGCTCCAGGAATATGCCGGGCTGCCGCGCCGCAAGCGATCGTCGGGCAAGGCCACCTGGCCCGGCCGCAAGCAGGTCTGGCGGCGCTACGATGCCGAGGGACGGATGGCCGGCGACATTCTCTCCGTCGAGGCGGACAGCCACGCCGGCGAACCACTGCTGGTGCCGGTGATGCGGGCCGGACGCCGCCTCGCCGCCGCCCCGACGCTGGCCGACATCCGGGCGCGGGCGGCGCGCGACCTCGACCGCCTGCCGCCGGGGCTGCGCTCGCTCGATCCCCAAGCCCCCTACCCCGTCACCGTCGCCGAACCGCTCCGCCAACTCGCCGCCGCCGTCGACCGGCGGCTCGCCGAGACCGAGGAGCCGATGCCGTGACCGCCAGCTTCGTCCCCGGCGAGCAGGACCTGCTCCTGGTCGTCGACATCCAGAACGACTTCTGTCCCGGCGGGCGGCTCGCCGTGCCGCGCGGCGACGAGATCGTGCCGGTCGTCAACCGCCTCGCCGCCCGCTTCCCGCACGTCGTCCTGACCCAGGACTGGCATCCGCCCGACCATCTGTCCTTCGCCTCCTCCCACCCCGGAAGGGCGCCGTTCCAGACGATCGAAGTCGCCTACGGCCCGCAGGTGCTGTGGCCGGACCATTGCGTGCAGGGGACGCGGGGCGCGGCGTTCCGTGACGATCTCGCCATCCCCCATGCCGAGCTCGTCCTGCGCAAGGGCTACCATCGCGCGATCGACTCCTACTCGGCCTTCTTCGAGAACGACCGGCGGACCGCGACCGGGCTTGCCGGGTATCTGCGCGAGCGCGGCGTCCGGCGGATCGTCATCGCCGGGCTGGCGTTGGACTTCTGCGTGCGCTTCTCGGCCGAGGACGCGCACGGCCTGGGCTTCGCGGTGACGGTGGTCGAGGACGCCTGCCGGGCGATCGATCTCGACGGCTCGGCCGCCGATGCCCGCGCCCGGTTCCGGGCGCTCGGCATCGACTGCATCATGGCCGATTGACCTGCCTCAAGGAGGCGGCCCGGGTCGATCGCCTAGCGTGACGGCTGGGCCAGCCGGCCGATCGGAGCGAGGAGACGGGACATGGCGAGGAAGTCGCGTGACGCCGAAGATGCCGGGATCGACGAAGGACCCGAGCTCTCGATTTCGCCGGAGAAGGTCTGTTTCGTCATCGTCAAGGCGCGCGAGTTCGACGCCAAGGACGCGGTGACCGAGCCCGACCCGGGGTCCAACCCCTCCGACGACAAGGACGTGTCGGTCCTGGAGGACCATTCCGACGACCCGGTCGTGGAGGAGCTGACCGCCTTCATCGACTCCCTGTCGGAGGACGAGCAGATCGATCTCGTGGCGCTCGCCTGGCTCGGACGCGACGACTATTCGGCCGAGGACTGGGCCGAGGTCCGCGCCGAGGCGGCCGACGCCCACAACGCCCGCACTGCCGAATACCTCCTCGGCATCCCGCTGCTCGGCGACTTCCTCGAGGAGGGCCTGTCGCAGCTCGGACATTCCTGCGAGGAGTTCGAGATGGACCGGCTCTAGGTCCGGGCGCGACCCGTGCCCTACGCGGCGAACCGGGACCTGCCCGCCACGGTGCGCGGCCATCTGCCGGCGCACGCCCAGGACATCTTCCGCGCCGCCTTCAACCACGCCTTCGCCGCCCATGCCGGCGACCCGGAGCAGGAGGCGATCGCCCACCGCATCGCCTGGGCGGCGGTCAAGCGCAGCTACGTCAAGGACGGGGACCGCTGGGTGCCGCGCGCCGACCCCGACTGAACGCCGGGCCTGAACACCGGACGGGCCGCCCCGCCCCCACTTCGTCTGCGAGCAGGATGCCGACGGGCTGGCCGTCGACACGCGCGACGGCCAGCCGTTCCGCGCCATCAACGGCGTGCAGACCCTGTCCGCGCCCGTCCATTGCGCCCTCCCCGCGCCGGCCGAACTGGCCGCGGCCTGCATATCGCGGCTGCGCCTGTCGCCGCAGACCGGCGACCTGGTCGCCGTCGCGCGGATCTATCGCGCCATGGCCGACGGCGATGCCGCCCCTGCCGCGGCGCGTGCCCGGATCGCGGAGCTCGACCTGCCGGGAGCCCTGGTCGACGGCTATCTGCACGGCCGCCGCGGCGCCCGGGATTGCCTAGCCGCCGTCGAGCTCGTCGAGCCACACCCGGGAGCCGGCGTCGGACGGGGCGCGCCAGTCGCCGCGCGGCGACAGCGAGCCGCCCGAGGAGATCTTCGGCCCGTTCGGCAGCGCCGAACGCTTGAACTGGTTGGCGAAGAAGCGCCGGAGGAAGAGCCGCAGCCAGTGCCGGATCTCCTCGCGCGTGTAGGCCCGCCGGTCCTCGGGCGGAACGTTCTCGGGCCATGCGCCGCGCCCGGCGTCGCCCCATGCCGCCTCCGCCAGGAAGGCGATCCGGGACGGCCGGAAGCCGTAGCGGGTCAGGTAGAAGAGGTTGAAGTCCTGGAGCGCATAGGGACCGACCACCTGCTGGGTCGATTGCGGCCGCTCGCCCGCCGCCGCCGGCACCAGTTCGGGCGAAATCTCGGTGGCAAGGACGCGCCCGAGCACCGCGGCCGTCTCGTCCGACACGTCGCCGGAGGCGGCGACGAAGCGGATGAGATGCTGGATCAGCGTCTTCGGCACCGAGGCGTTGACGTTGTAGTGCGCCATGTGGTCGCCGACGCCGTAGGTACACCAGCCGAGCCCGAGCTCGGAGAGGTCGCCCGTCCCGACCACGAGGCCGCCATGGCGGTTGGCGAGGCGGAAGAGATAGTCGGTCCGCAGGCCCGCCTGCACGTTCTCGAAGGTGACGTCGTAGGCCGGCTCGCCGCCGGCGAAGGGATGGCCGAGGTCGTCCAGCATCTGCCGCGCCGCCGGCCGGATGTCGATCTCCGCCCCGGTGACGCCGAGGGCGCGCATCAGCGCCCAGGCATTGGCCCGCGTCTCGTCGGAGGTCGCGAATCCGGGCAGGGTGTAGGCGAGCACGTCCGACCGCGGCCGGCCGAGCAGGTCCATCGCCCGCGCGGCGACGATCAGCGCCTGGGTCGAATCGAGCCCGCCCGAGACGCCGATGACGGCACGCCCCACGCCGGATGCGGCAAGCCGCTGCGCCAGCCCCTGGATCTGGATGTTGTAGGCCTCGTAGCACTCCTCGCTGAGCCGCGACGGGTCGGACGGAACGTAGGGGAAGCGCTCGATGACGCGCTCCAGCCGGACGGGTGCGGCCGGGCGGTCGAGCGCGAAGGCGACGGTCCGGAACGCCTCCTCGCCCCCGCCGGACGCGCCGGCCTCGGCCCGCGCGCAGTCGCCGAAGCTGGTCGTGCGCATGCGCTCCTGGCGCAGCCGCTCGAGATCGATGTCGGCCGCGACGAAGCCCGACCGGGTCTGGAAGCGTTCGCTCTCGGCCAGCGTGTCGCCGTTCTCGAAGACGGCCGCATGGCCGTCCCAGGCGAGGTCGGTGGTCGATTCGCCGTACCCGGCGGCGGAATAGGCGTAGGCGGAGATGCAGCGGGCGGACTGGCTGGCGCAGAGCAGGCGCCGGGTGCGCGCCTTGCCGATGGTGATGTTGCTGGCCGAGAGGTTGAGGAGCAGTTCCGCACCCGCCATCGCGCCCCGCGTCGAGGGCGGCTGCGGCACCCAGATGTCCTCGCAGATCTCGACATGGAAGGTGAAGGCGACCGGTCCTTCCGACCGGAACAGGAGGTCGGGCCCGAAGGGCACCGTCCGGCCGGCGACGCCGATCGTGGCGCCGCGCAACCCGAGCCCGGGCGCGAAGTGCCGGCGCTCGTAGAACTCGCGATAGTTCGGCGGGTAGAGCTTGGGGACGACGCCGAGGACGGCGCCGCGATGGATGACGACGGCGGTGTTGAAGAGCTGTCCGGCGCGGCGCAGCGGAGCGCCGACCACGAGCACCGGGAAGAGCCCGCGCGAGGCCTCGGCAATGCGCGCGATCGCGCCTTCGACCGCGTCCAGCAGGGCGTCCTGGAACAGCAGGTCGTCGATCGCGTAGGAGGAGAGTCCGAGCTCGGGAAACAGCATCAGGCCGACGTCGCGGGCGTGGCCCTCGGCCGCCAGTTCCAGATGCTCGCGGACCGCGAAATCGGGATCGGCGACCCGCCCGCGCGGCACGCAGGCGGCGAGCCGCAGGAACCCCTGCCCATACATGCAACCGAAATCGGCCATCGGACCTCGCACCGGGACGGGCGGCCGTGCGCCGCCCGATCGGCCGCGATCTTGGCGCGCCGCCGCGGCGACGGCCAGACGAAAGACGCCCGGCCGCCGCAGCCGGCGCCCCCTGGGCTACCCGGCGAGACGGAAGGCGATCACCGGCAGGTCGTCCATCGCCAGGGTCTCGGCCTGCGCCGGCACGGGCCCGCGCTCGAAGAGCGCCCGCAGCGCGTCCGGCCTGGCCTCGACCCCGAGCACGATCGCCTGGACGATCGGCCCCTCCTTCAGGCGGAGATGCCCGTAGACATAGGGCGCGATCTTCTCGAACCGCGGATGACAGGCGGGCGTGATGTTGTGCGTGGCATAGAGGAGGGTCGCCGCGCCGCTGAGCGCGGCCTCCTCGACCTCCCAGCTTCCGCAATGCTCGCAGCACCCGGTCGGCGGAAAGGTGAACTTGCCGCAGGCGCGGCATCTGGTCGCCCGGAACACGCCCTGGGCGAGGCCTTCGTAGTACCGGCGGATGGCGCTCGGCTGCTCCGTGACGGCTTGCATGTCACAGTCCTCCCAGAACGATCACGGTCCCGATCATGGCGTAGCCGTGGGTGTGGATGACCGAGATCTCCGGCCGCTTCGGGATCTGCCGCGGCCCGGCCATGCCGCGCATCTGCAGGACCGCCTCGTAGGTGTCGGTCCCGGCGCTGGCGCCCCAGGCATGCCCGAAGGCATGGCGGCCGCCATGGGTCGACATCGGGCGATCGCCGTCGAAGCGCAGGCGCCCCGCCCGCGCCGCGTCCAGGCCCTTGCCCGGCTCCAGATAGCCGATGGTCTCGGCGGTGCAGATGCCGGAGATGTGCGAGCAGTCGTGGGTGTGGAGATAGTCGATGTCGCCGGCGCCGATCCCGGCCATCCCGAAGGCGGCATCGGCCGCCCGCTTGTCGAACTCCCAATGGGTCGGATCCTCGCCGTACCAGGGCAGGTCGCTGTAGCTGATGCCGAAGCCCTTGAACTCGACCGGGGCGGACTTGCCGCGCCGGGCGACGTCGGCGCGCGTCAACACCATGGCCGAGGCGCCGTCGGCGGTGGTGACGAGGCTGAGCAGCCGCGACGGCCAGGCGACGAACGGATTGTGCCGGTCGGAGCGCCAGTAGTCGAAGGCGTCGCCGAAGCCCTCTCGGGCGGCGCGGTCCTCCAGCTTCTCCTGGATGTTGGCCTTGGGATTCATCGAGCCGTGGAACCGGCGGGTGCGGCAGAGCTCGAACATGCCGCGGTCGTAGTCCTCGATCGAGATGCCGTGCTTGCGGCAGTAGCCGAGCGCCACCAGCCCGTTGTAGGTGGAGAAGATGTCGTAGCCCTGCGGCACGCCGTAGGCCTGGTTGACCGCCATGTCGGTCCATAGCCAGGTCTGCTGGTGCGAGATCGGCTCGCGCTCGTAGGGGCTGAAGTCCTTGACCTTGGTCCTGGTCGTCTCCAGCCCGTAGACCAGGACCGTGTCGTAGACGCCGGCCGCGATCGACATCGCGGCGAGCGAGGCGCCGACATTGGTCGTCGAGCACTGCGCCTCGAAATGGACACCGGCCTTGAACTGCGTCCCGGTCCATTTGGCGAGTTGCGAGTAGGTGCCCGGCACCTGCGAGCTGTGGACCATGGCGTTGCCGGCGAAGACGGCATCGACGTCCTGCCCCGTCACCCCGGCATCGTCCAGCGCCTCCTTGACCGCCGACGCGGTCAGTTCCTGGATGCTGAGTCCCTTGAGTTCCGGCGTCGTCAGCAGATCGCCGAAGCGCGAGCAGCCGATGCCCGAGATCGCCACTCGTTCCCTGAGCCTGTTGCTCATGTCGGGTCCTTTCCTGGCACCGCGATGGCACCCGCAGAGGGGCGCCTTGGGGGACGATGCGGACGGGGACCGCTGGCGGGCGTCGACAAGGTCCAAAGTCATTTCGCCGGAAACCGCGCCGGCCGGCATTGATACGAATCAATCCTTGTGCAACTGCCGATGAATTACGCGCTTTTCTATTCGCCTCCGACCGGAAAGCGGGCCAGGACGGCGACGACCTCCTCGTCGTCGACCTGCCGGAAATCCTCGTAGAAATAGCCGATCGCGCCGAAGGGCTCCGGCATGGCGAGGCAGACGAGGTCGTCGACCTCCGGCCGCAGTTCGTCGACCGTATCGGCCGGCGCGACCGGCACCGCCAGCACCAGGGTCTTCGGCCGATGCTGGCGGATCGCCCGCAGGGCCGCCTTCATGGTGGCGCCGGTGGCGATGCCGTCGTCGACGACGATCACCGTCCGGCCGGCGAGCGGCGCCCGGGCGCGGGCACCGAGGTAGCGGGCGCGGCGGCGTTCGATCTCGCGCAGTTCCTCCTGGCAGACCCGGTCGAACTCGGCCGCCCCAACCTCGGCGCTGCGGATGACCCCCTCGTTGCGGACGACGATGGGATGGGCGCCGTCGACAACCGCGCCGATCGCGAGCTCGGGATGCCAGGGCAGCCCGATCTTGCGGACGAGCACGAGGTCGAGCGGGGCGCCCAGCGCCGCCGCGATCTCGGCCGCGACGGGCACGCCGCCGCGCGGCAGCGCCAGCACGACCGGGTGCCGGTCGCGGTAGCGGGCGAGCGAAGCGGCCAGCCGGCGGCCGGCGTCGGCACGATCGGCGAAGATCATGGCATCCCTCCTTGCCACCGCTCGGGCAGGTGGCGCTCGAACCAGCGGACGGCCTCGCCGATGGCGGCGTCGAGCGTGCCGGGCTCCTCGAAGAGGTGGGTGGCGCCGGGAACCAGCACGAGCGCCTTCTCGCCGCCGAGCCGCGCCAAGGCCGCCTCGTTGAGTTCGATGACGCCGGCATCGCGGGCGCCGACGATCAGCAGGGTCGGCGCCGTCACCCCGTCGAGGGCCGGGCCGGCGAGGTCGGGACGGCCGCCGCGCGAGACGACGGCGGCGATGCGCGGCCCCAGCCGGCGCGCCGCGACCAGCGCCGCCGCCGCCCCGGTGCTGGCGCCGAAGAGCCCGAGCGGCAGGCCGCGCAGTCCCGGCTCGCCGTCGATCCAGCGCACCGCGTCGACCAGCCGGCCGGCGAGCAGGGGGATGTCGAACACCCGCGCGCGATCGTCGCCCTCGGTCGGCAGCAGCAGGTCGAACAGCAGCGTCGCCATCCGCCGTCGGCCGAGCGCCTCGGCGACGCGCGCGTTGCGCGGACTGAAGCGGCTCGACCCGCTGCCATGGGCGAAGAGGACGAGGGCCCGCGGCGGCTGCGGCACGCGAAGGATGCCGTCGAGCCCGAGCGCGCCGACGCGCACCGCCCGAGCTGCGGGCGGGAGCCCGCCGGCCCTCCCTGGGTCGCCGTCCTCGATCCGGACCATCGCTGGCCTTTCCCTGGAACGGTGGCATCCTCCCATCTTGGGCGGCCGCCCGGCATTGACGCGCATCAATGGCGGGCGACGCCGCCGCCTTAGGGTCGGGGCATGGCAGAATCATCGGGGCACGGCCATCCGGGGGAGCCGCCCGCGCCGGCGGACGGGCTGGCGGCCAAGGTCGCGTTCCTCGGCGACCCCCGCGCCTATCCGGAACCGGTCGCCGCGGTCGAGGTGGTGGAAACCCACATGTCCTGGGTCTTTCTCGCCGGCGGACGCGTCTACAAGCTGAAGAAGCCGGTCCGCTTCCCCTATCTCGACTTCTCGACGCTCGCCCGGCGTGCGGCGGCCTGCCGGGCCGAGGACCGGCTGAACCGCCGGCTCGCACCGGAGGTCTATCTCGGCATCGTGCCGCTGACCGCCGCCGCCTCCGGCCTCGCCCTCGGCGGCGAGGGCGAGGTCGTCGACTGGCTGGTCGTCATGCGCCGCCTCGATCCCGCCGCCAACCTGGAGCCGGCGCTGCGGGGCGGACGGCTGCCGCCGGCCGAGGTCGAGCGGGTCGCCGCCGTCCTCCGGTCCTTCTATCGCCGGGCGCGCCCGGTACCGACGTCGGCCGGGCGGCACCGCGACCATTGGCGGCAGGCGACCGAGGCGAACCGGCGGCTCCTCGCCGATCCCCGATTCCGCCTGCCCGCCGGGCTGGTCGGCCGCATCGCCATGGTGCAGCGGCGCTTCCTCGCCACCCGCTCGGCGGCGCTGGCGGCGCGGGTGCGGGCAGGCCGCATCGTCGACGCGCATGGCGACCTGCGGCCGGAGCATGTCTGGCTGACGCGGCCGGTCGCCATCATCGACTGCCTGGAGTTCGATCCCCGCCTGCGCGCGCTCGACCCGCTCGACGAGCTGGCGTTCCTCTCGGTCGAATGCGAGCGCCTCGGCGCCGCCTGGGTCGGCCGGCACATCCACCGACGCCTCGCGGCGGCCCTGCGCGAGCCCCCCGCCTCCGGTCTCTTCCTCTTCTACCGCACCCAGCGCGCCATGCTGCGGGCGCGCCTCGCCATCGCCCACCTGCTCGACGCGCAGCCGCGCACACCCGCCAAATGGCCGCTCCAGGCGCGGGCCTATCTCCGGATCGCGGCCGGCGACGCCCGCCGGCTGGAGCGCCTGCTCAGAACACGGAAAGGTCGGCGAGCGGCCGGCCCTGGCTGAGGCGGCGGATCGCCTCGCCGAGCAGCGGCGCCGCGCCGACCAGTTCGAGCTTGTCGCGGACCGGGCCGTCGGCAAGGCGGAAGGGCGGCACGCTGTCGGTCGCGTAGATGCGCGCGATCGCCGGGTCGGCCAGCGCCTCGGCCGACCCGGGCATGAAGAGGCCGTGGGCGACACATGCCACGACGCGGGCGGCGCCCGCCCGGAGCGCGGCGCGCGCCGCCCGGACCAGCGTGCCGCCGGTGCTGACGAGGTCGTCGACGACGACGCAGGTGGCGCCCGCGACCTCGCCGACGAAGAGCTCGCCCGAGACCACCCCGGCGCTGCGGTGCTTCTCGGCGAAGCCCATGCCGACCGGCCGACCGGCCTCGCGCTCCAGCAGCCCGCGGAAGAGCTCCGCCCGCTTGCCGCCGCCGAGGTCGGGCGAGACGACGCAGAGCGGCTCGCCGCCGACCGCCTGGGCAACCCGCTGGGCCAGCAGCGGCGCCGCGGACAGCGCGACGGTGCGGCAGCGGAAGGCGTTCTCGAAGGCCGCCTCGTTGTGGACCTCGAGCGTCACCACCGCGTCGGTCCCCATCGCCTCGAAGAGGGCCGCGACGTAGCGCGTCGTCACCGGGTCGTTCGGCTTGGTGCGGCGGTCCTTGCGGGCGTAGCAGAGATAGGGTGCGACCGCGGTGACGCGGGCCGCGCCCGCATCCTTCAGCGCCGCGACGAAGAACAGCAGCCGGCACAGCTTGTCGTTGGCGCTGGCCTCGGGGCCGCCATGGAGCCCGTGCAGGACGAAGACGTCGGCGCCGGCGACGGGATCGAGCGGCCGGGCCTTGTGCTCGCCGTCCTCGAAGGCGCGCTCCTCGTGCCGGGCGAGGTCGATGCCGAGATGGGTGGCGACCTGGCGGCCGAGCGCGTCGCTGCCGGCCAGCGCGAAAAGCATCGGCCGCCCGGGAGCGGCTGCGGAAGCCTGCATCGTTCCTCGTCCCTTTCGCTCGTGGCCGGAGCGGACCGGTCCCCGGCTACAGCCCCGCCGGCAGCTTGGCCCGCATCATGTCCCGGCGGTCGAGCCTGCGTCCGTCGACGACGAACGTGCCGTCGCCGACGGCATGGATCGTCCGCCGCTCCTTGCGGGCCGCGTCGAGATAGGCGGCGACGCCCTCGAGGACGACGATGCCGTGGCGCTCGACGATGTCGGTCACGCGGCACTCGATGTTGGCGATGCACTCCCGGATGAGCGGCGCCCGGACGTGCTTCGCCTTGGCCCGCGTCAGCCCGAAGCGCGCGAACTTGTCGGTGTCCTTCCCCGAGCACGTCCCGATGCCGACCGCGGTGTCGATCAGGTCGACGGTGGGCACCGCGATGACGCACTCCCGCGTCTGCTCCAGGGCGGCGTAGGAATGGTTCCAGGGGCCGGTCGTGATGGCGAAGGAGGCCGAGAAATCCAGCACCATGGTCCAGGTGATGGTCATCACGTTGTCATTCCGGCCGTCGTTGGTCGCGACCAGGACGACCGGCCCCGGCTCGATCAGCGTGAAGGCCCGGCCGATCGGCAGACTCTGCATGGGGCAGCCTCCGTCCCGCACGGCGGCCATCCTACCACAGCTCTGCCGCCCCCGGCCGGCCGGCCCTAGCCGCCCGGGTGCAGGCCCGGCGCCTCCTGGCCGGTGCGGGCGACATACTCGGTGTAGCCGCCGGCATACTGGTGGACGCCGTCGGGCGTCAGTTCGAGCACCCGGTTGGAGAGCGCGGCCAGGAAGTGGCGGTCGTGCGAGACGAACAGCATGGTGCCCTCGAACTCCGCCAGCGCCTGGACCAGCATGTCCTTGGTCGCCATGTCGAGATGGTTCGTCGGCTCGTCGAGGACGAGGAAGTTGGGCGGGTCGAACAGCATCTTCGCCATGACGAGCCGCGCCTTCTCGCCGCCCGACAGCACCCGGCAGCGCTTCTCGACGTCGTCGCCGGAGAAGCCGAAGCAGCCGGCGAGCGCGCGCAGGGCCCCCTGCCCGGCCTGCGGAAAGGAATTCTCCAGCGATTCGAAGATGGTCTCGTCGCCGTCGAGCAGGTCCATCGAATGCTGGGCGAAATAGCCCATGCGGACGCTGCTGCCGAGGACGACGGCACCGGCGTCCGGCTCGGCCGCGCCGGCGGCCAGCTTCAGCAGCGTCGACTTGCCGGCGCCGTTGACGCCGAGCACGCACCAGCGCTCGCGGCGGCGGACCTGGAGGTCGAACCCGGCATAGATGCGGTGGCTGCCATAGCCCTTGTGGACGTTGCGGAAACCGACCACGTCGTCGCCCGAGCGCGGCGGGGCACGGAACTCGAACTGGATCGTCTGGCGACGGCGCGGCGGCTCGACCCGCTCGATCTTGTCGAGCTTCTTGACCCGGCTCTGGACCTGGGCGGCGTGCGAGGCGCGGGCCTTGAAGCGCTCGATGAACTGGATCTCCTTGGCGAGCATCGCCTGCTGGCGCTCGAACTGCGCCTGGCGCTGCTTCTCGGCCAGCGCGCGCTGCTGCTCGTAGAAATCGTAGTCGCCGGAATAGGTGGTGAGCTGGCCGCCGTCGATCTCGACCACCTTGCCGACGATGCGGTTCATGAAGGCGCGGTCGTGGGACGTCATCAGGAGGGCGCCGTCGTAACCCTTGAGGAAGGCTTCCAGCCAGATCAGGCTTTCGAGGTCGAGATGGTTGCTGGGCTCGTCGAGGAGCATGGCGTCCGGCCGCATCAGGAGGATGCGGGCGAGCGCGACCCGCATCTTCCAGCCGCCCGAGAGCAGGCCGACATCGCCGTCCATGCGCTCCTGGCTGAAGCTCAGCCCGGCCAGCACCTCGCGGGCGCGGCCCTCCAGCGCATAGCCGTCGAGCTCCTGGAAGCGCCCCTGGACGTCGCCGTAGCGCTGGATGAGTTCGTCCATGCGGTCGGCCTCGTCGGGGTCGGCCATCGCCGCCTCCAGCGCCGCCATCTCGGCCGCGAGCGCGCTCACCGGCCCCGCCCCGTCCATCACCGCCGCGACCGCGCTCTGCCCGGCCATCTCGCCGACATCCTGGCTGAAATAGCCGATGGTGGTGCCGGCATCGACCACGACCTGGCCGTCGTCGGGCTGCTCCTCGCCGGCGATCATCCGGAAGAGCGTCGTCTTGCCGGCGCCGTTGGGGCCGACCAGCCCCACCTTCTCCCCCTTCTGGATGCCCATCGACGCCTCGATGAACAGGATCTGATGGCCGTGCTGCTTGCTGATGCTGTCGAGGCGGATCATGGGTTCCGGGAGCGTGGGGAATGGGTGGCGCCGCTGCGGCGGCGCCCCTCTAGCACATTCCGC
>NZ_JAYSFE010000086.1:0-3356 GCF_041913585.1 Allostella sp. | reverse complement strand
CTTCTTCGACAGCCCCCGGGAGACGATCGCATGCGACTGGCGGATATAGTCGCGCAGCTCGGCATCCGACAGGCCGGGCTTGGCGAAATGCTGGATCCATTTCAGCCCGCGCGAGGCCAGATACGGTGCCGGGCGCAGCCCCGGCTGCGCGCCCAGCACCTCGAAGGCGACATCGCCGACCTTGAACGTGAAGCTCGCCTCCTCGTCCTGCCAGCCGCCGATCGCGAAGACCTTGCCGCCGACCTTCCAGACGTGGGACCCGCCCCACTGCACCACGTGGGTCGTAGCCGGCAGCCCCCCGCAGAAGGCGTTGAACTCCTCGTAGGTCATGACGATCGCCTCCTCGTCGCCGGTCCGGCCGGCCCAGGATGCGGCAACGCCCGCCCGCGATCCACCGTGACCAGCCGCCCCTTACGCAATTCTATGGACGACCTCTGCCGGACCGGGTCCGCGAAAGCGCCCCCGAAGCAGGCAGCGCCTGCCGCACTGGCCCCGATTCGGGCGACCAGTTCGTCGATGCGGTCGGCCACTTGCGGGCGGGCCATCGCAGCGGGTCGTGAGGTCGGGGAGCGTGAGAGGTGGCGGCCGCCCCCCGCGACGGCGCTTGCGCGCGAGGAGAATGTGGGGTGCCGCCGCGCTTCAAGAATGCAACAAAGTTGGCCATTCTGATGTCGGCGCAGTCGATACACGGGAATCCGCCATCATGGCCGCCACCACCATCCGCAACCTTTCCGAGAAGGCACGTCGCGCGCTCGATGCCGGCGCCGCCCGCGGACCGGGCTCACCATGTGGAAGGCGGCAGACCTACCAGCCGATAGGATCGCCGTGATCCCGCCGATCAGAGTGGACCTGTCAGCCGACTTCCCGCTCCATACGAACGGAGGCCGGTCCATTTCCGTCGACACCCCCGCCTTTGCGCCATGACGGCGGCTCCGATTGATACCGTCGCCTACTATGACGAACACGCGGATGCGTTTGCAGCCGCGACGGTCGAAGCAGAGATGTCTGCCCTACATGATCGGTTTCTGGCGTGTGTGCCTGCCGGAGGCCTGGTGCTCGATGCCGGCTGCGGCTCGGGACGCGATTCCAAAGCGTTTCTCAGCCGCGGCTACCGCGTCCGCGCGTTCGATGCCTCGCGCAAGCTAGCGACACTCGCGGCAGCATTGATCGGTCAGGACGTTGAGGTGCTCCGCTTTGAGCAGTTTGAACAGCCGCCGATCTTCGACGGCATTTGGGCTTGCGCCAGTCTTCTGCACTTGCCCGAGGCGCAGATTCCGGGAGCGGTCGCGCGCTTATGGGCTGCACTAAAGCCGTCCGGCGCCTTCTACCTCAGTTTCAAAGAAGGCGGGGGAGAGCGCCACAAGGACGGTCGGCACTTCACCGATGCCACGGAAGGGCGATTGCGCACTTGGCTCGCCAAACTTCCCGGTAGTCTTCCAGCCGATCTTTGGACTAGCCAAGATGTCCGGGCAGATCGAACGGATGTCTGGCTCAATGCGATCGTCCGCCGAAGCCCCGTCAATGCCGTCAGGCTCATCACCGGCGAGCAGTCCAATCCATTCCTGCCGCAACTCTCCGCCGCAATCGCTCAGGCGGCCGAGATCGAACTTGCTGTCGCGTTCATCAAGACCACCGGGCTGCGCCTGCTGTTGGAAGACTTGCACACTGCGCTCGGCCACGGCGAGCCACGCGACCGACCACCAGCGCGGTTGAGGGTGCTGACCAGCGACTATCTCGGCGTCACCGATCCGGACGCTTTGCGCCTGCTTCTGCTGCTACAGGAGCAGGGAGCGCACGTGCGGGTGTTCGAGGCGGGGAGCGATAGCTTCCACCTCAAAGCATACCTGTTCGCCCGCTTCGGTCCTCATGGCAACTTCCTCGGCACCGCGTTCATTGGTTCCAGCAACATCAGCCGGATAGCGCTGACTGACGGGTTGGAGTGGAACTACCGAATTGATTACCCTGCCGATCCAGGCTTTCTGGAAGCGCGCGCTCGCTTTGAGGAACTTTTTCGCGATCCTCGCACTCTGTGTCTGACCGACGGCTGGATCAGAAGCTACGAACAGCGTCGCGTCACCCTCACACGGCCCGTCGTGCCGGGGTCCGACGAACGGGAACCGCCGCCCGAGCCATCACAAATTCAGGCCGAGGCATTGGACGCATTGGCGGCCACCCGCGCGCAGGGCTTTCGCCGTGGATTGGTGGTACTGGCGACTGGCCTGGGCAAGACATGGCTCGCTGCCTTCGATGCCACGCGACTGGGCGCCAAGCGCGTACTTTTCATCGCGCATCGCGAGGAGATTCTGCACCAGGCGGCGGCCACTTTCCTGCGGATTCGCCCGCAGACGGCGATTGGCTTGTATACTGGCAGACAGCGTGTCGAAGCGGTCGATGTGCTGTGCGCCTCGGTACAGACCCTTGGGCACAATCGCCATCTTGAACGCTTTCCGCCCGAGCATTTCGATTACATAGTCGTAGATGAATTCCATCATGCTGCGGCGCCCACGTATCGCCGCTTGCTCGCGCACTTCGTACCTCAGTTCTTGCTGGGTTTGACGGCGACGCCGGACCGATCCGATCAGTCGGACATTCTGTCGCTGTGTGACGACAATCTCGTCTTTAGCCGTACTCTTTTTGACGGTGTTTCCTCCGGACTACTCGCCCCGTTCGAATATTATGGAATCTGGGATGAGACGGTGGACTATCGAGAAATTCCCTGGCGCAACGGCAAATTCGATCCAGAACAGTTGACCAACAAACTTGCCACATTGGCCCGTGCCCGGCACGCACTGGCGAAGTGGCGCACACGCCGACAGACCCGCACGCTGGCATTTTGTGTCTCAATCAAGCATGCGGAGTATATGGCGGACCAGTTCCGCCGTCATGGTGTGCAGGCGGCTGCCGTCTATGCCGGCTCGGAACTCGGGCGCGGGGCAGCTCTGGAGCAGCTTTCGAGCGGGCGGCTGGAGGTTCTCTTCTCCGTCGATCTGTTCAACGAAGGCGTCGATCTGCCCGCCATCGACACCGTGCTGATGCTACGCCCGACCGAATCCAAGATCCTATTTCTGCAGCAAATGGGGCGCGGCCTGCGGCGTGCCGAAGGCAAGGAAAAACTGGTGGTGCTTGACTTTATTGGCAACCATCGGAGTTTTCTACACAAGCCGCAGCTGCTCGCACAGACCGGTGGAAGTTTTCGCCAACTCGCGGCTTTTGCGCGCAACCTGGAGGCGGGGCGCTTCGCGTTGCCGCCCGGTTGCTTCCTGAATTTCGACCTACAACTAATCGAGTTTCTCAAGGCGCTGGATTCTGACGGTCCGCGCTCGGAATACGAGGCACTGAAGGCCGGACTGGGACGA
>NZ_JAYSFE010000085.1:0-21100 GCF_041913585.1 Allostella sp. | reverse complement strand
CCCGGCACCCGCGCCGAGATGTGGTTCGCCGCCATGTCGGACATGCCGTAGAGGTCGAGCAGGCGGTAGCAGGCGGCAAGGTCGACGCGCGCCTCCCACTCGGCCGGGCTGACCCGGTTGTGCATCGATTCGATGCGAAGCTGCCTGCGCGCCATCGCCCTACACTCCCTGGAAATCCGCGGCGGCGCGAGGATACTCCGGCCTCCGGACCGGGGTCGAAAAAAACTCCGCGCGGTGGCGGCGGAAATCGTCTATGCTCTATCGACTGTGCGCGTTGCACAGGTCGTCATCCTGCTTTCGGCTTCGCGTAGCCGACTTGCCTTACGTTCTGACTGGCCGCGGCCGGGGTGATCCGGGCGGGCAGCAAATCCGATGGATCGGATGGCGCAACCCAAGACGTGGGATCCGCCGCCCCTGCGCGGCAGATCGTTGCGCTTGTCATCGGAGTTACGACAATGGCTGTCGGTACGGTCAAGTGGTTCAATAGCACCAAGGGTTACGGTTTCATTCAGCCGGACAGCGGCGGGCCGGACGTGTTCGTCCACATCTCGGCCGTCGAGCGCGCCGGCATGAGCGGCCTCGCCGAGGGTCAGAAGATCTCCTACGAGGAGCAGCGCGACCCGCGCCGCGGCAAGAGCTCGGCCGAGAACCTGAAGGCGGTCTGAACCGTACTTTCGGCAAAGGCGCCGCCACCCTCCCGGGTGGCGGCGTTTTTCATGCCTGCCGGATCGGACCAAACTTCCTGTTGAGCCCAGGCGGAAGTTCGTCCTAGAGGGGTGGTCGCCGAAGCGCCGGGAGAACGGCGACGGCCGCGGAGGAACCCCGATGATCCGAAGCCTGTCCCGGCGCCGCATGCTGTCGCTCCTGGCCGCCGGTGCGGCCGGCGGCATCGCCGGCCTGCCCCGTCCCGCCCCGGCCCAGGATCGGCGGACGATGGTCACCGTCGTCAAGATCGCGGGCGTGCCCTGGTTCAATGCGCTGGAGCGCGGCGTCCGGAAGGCCGGCGACGATTTCGGCCTCGCCTCGACCATGGTCGGCCCGGCCAACGTCGACCCTGCCCAGCAGGTGAAACTGCTGGAAGACCTGATCGCGCGGCGCGTCGACGTCATCGGCCTGGTGCCGCTCGACGTGAAGGTCGCCGAGCCGGTGCTGCGCCGCGCCCAGGCGGCCGGCATCGCCGTCATCACCCACGAGGGCCCCGAGCAGGAGGGACGCACCTGGAACGTCGAGCTGATCGACTCGGTGCGCTTCGGCGAGGAGCAGATGAAGCGGCTCGCCGCCGAGATGAAGGAGACGGGCGAGTACGTCGTCTATGTCGGCACCCTGACGACGCCGCTCCACAACAAGTGGGCCGATGCCGCCATCGCCTACCAGCAGAAGCATTATCCCCGGATGAAGCTGGCGGCCGACCGCTTCCCCGGCGCCGACGAGATCGACACCGCCCAGCGCACGACCCTCGACGTCACCCGCGCCCACCCCAAGGTCCGCGGCATCCTAGGGTTCGGCTCGAACGGTCCCATCGGGGCGGGCAACGCGGTGCGCCAGCGCCGGCTCGGCCAGCGCATCGCCATCGTCGGCACCGTCCTGCCCTCGCAGGCGAAGCCCCTCATCATGGACGGCACCATCCGCGAGGGCTTCCTGTGGAACCCGACCGAGGCCGGCTATGCCATGGTCGCGGTGGCGAAGATGGTGCTGGACGGCCGCGCGATCGTCGACGGGATCGAGATCCCGGGCCTCGGCCGCGCCACGGTCGACGTTCCCGGCCGGCAGATCCGCGTCGACAAGATCATGCGCATCAACAAGGAGACGGTCGACGGCCTGATCGCCCAGGGTCTCTGAGGCGAACCGCGCCGCCTTGACGCCCCTCCTCGAACTCCGCCGCATCGCGCGGCGCTACGGCGGCGTCCGCGCACTCGACGGCGTCGACCTCGACATCCGCACCGGCGAGATCCATGCGCTGGTGGGCGAGAACGGCTGCGGCAAGTCCACCCTCATCAAGATCATGACCGGGGTGGAACGGCCGGCGGCGGGCGGCACCGTCGCCCTCGACGGTCATGACGTCACGGCCGGCGGCCCGGCCGAGCGCCGGCGGCTCGGCATCCAGGTCATCTACCAGGACCTGTCGCTCTTCCCCAACCTGTCGGTGGCCGAGAACATCGCCATCGGCCGGCATCTCGGGCGCCTCCACCGCGTCGACCGGAAGGCCATGCGGCAGGCCGCTGCGGCCGCCCGGGACCGCCTCGGGATCGCGCTCGACCTCGATCGCCAGGTCGGCGAACTGGCCATCGCCGACCGGCAGCTCGTCGCGATCTGCCGCGCGCTGGCCGAGGAGGCACGGCTCGTGGTGATGGACGAGCCGACCGCCTCCCTCACCCGCACCGAGGTCGACGCCCTCCTCGCCCGGATGCGGGACCTGGCGGCGCGCGGCATCGCCGTCCTCTTCGTCAGCCACCGGCTCGACGAGGTGCTGGAGGTGGCGGACCGGGTGACCGTCCTGCGCGACGGCCGGCGGGTCGCGACCGTCCCGCCCGTCGCGCTGACCGAGGCGGCGCTGACCCGGATGATGACCGGGCACGCCTTCCACTACGACCCGCCGCAACCCGCAACCGGGCTCCCGGTCGTGCTCGAGGTCGAGGGCCTGTCGCGGGCCGGCCAGTATCGCGACGTCTCGTTCCGCCTCCATGCCGGCGAGGTCCTGGGACTGACCGGCCTGCTCGGCGCCGGCCGCACCGAACTCGCCCTGTCGCTCTTCGGCATGAACCCGCCGGACGCCGGGGCCATCCGCCTCTGCGGCCACGCGCTGGCGCCGGCGGACTGCCGCGCCGCGATCGCCGCCGGCATCGCCTATGTCCCGGAGGACCGGCTCGCCCGCGGCCTCGCCCTCGACCAGCCGGTCGCCGACAACCTGCTGGCCACCATCCTCCCCCGGCTCGCCGGCCGCTTCGGCCTCGTGCCGACAGCGCGCCGCGCCGCCGCCGCGCGCGACTGGATCGGGCGCCTCGCCATCCGGGTCGCCCGGCCGGAACAGGCGGCCCGCACGCTCTCGGGCGGCAACCAGCAGCGCGTCGTCCTGGCGAAATGGCTGGCGACGGGGCCCCGGGTCCTCATTCTCGACAGCCCGACGGTCGGTGTCGACATCGGCGCCCGCGACGGCATCTATGCCGTGGTGCGCGACCTCGCCCGGGCCGGTGTCGCGATCCTGATGATCTCCGACGAGATCGAGGAGGTCCGCAGCCACGCCGCGCGCGTGCTGGTGATGCGTGCCGGGCGGCTGGTGGGCGAGTTCGTCTCGGCACGGCACAGCGTCGCCGACATCCGGGCCGCCGTCGATGGCTGACCGGCTGTCGCGGCTGGCCCGGACGCACGAGTTCCGCCTGCTGGCGGCCGTCCTCGCCCTGTCGGCCGGGCTCGCCGTCGCGAGCGACGGATTCCTGACCGCCCAGAACCTGTTCGACCTGCTGACCGCCAATGCCTTTGCCGGCATCCTCGCCGCCGGCCTGCTGGTCGTGCTGGTGGCGGGCGGCATCGACATCTCGTTCACGGCGACGGCGTCGGTCGCCCAGTACGTCGCCATGTCCGCCGCCAATGCCTGGGGGCTGGACTGGCTGTCGGTCTTCGCGATCGGCATGGCGACCGGCACCGCGCTGGGGCTCGTCAACGGCACGCTCGTGGAGCGCCTGCGCATCCCGGGCATCATCGTCACCATCGCGACGCTCAACGTCTTCTACGGGCTGCTCGTGTTCCAGACCGGCGGTCGCTACATCCATGCGCTGCCCGACTGGTTCGCCGCCGGCATCTGGTGGTTCGAGTATGTCGACGCCGACCAGATCCCCTACGCCGTCAACCTGCAGATCCTGCTGCTCGTGCTGGCGCTGGCCGCGACCGCGGTCCTGCTCGGCGCGACCAGCCTCGGCCGCCAGGTCCGCGCGCTGGGCGGCAATCGCGAGGCGGCGCGGCGGGTGGGGTTCCCGGTGTCCGGCCTGACCCTCTTCGTCTATGGCTGGATGGGCATGATGGCGGGCCTGGCCTCGCTCGCCCAGGCCCAGCTGGCGCAGTCGGTGGCGCCGACGGTCCTGGTCGGCCGCGAGCTCGACGTACTGGCGGCCGTGGTCCTGGGCGGCGCCAGCCTGACCGGGGGCGTCGGCTCCGTCACCGGCACGGTCCTCGGGCTGGCGCTCCTCGCCATCATGCAGAACGGGCTCGTGCTGGCCGGCGTCTCCTCCTACTGGTCGCCCTTCTTCACCGGTCTCGTGATCCTGGTCGCCGTCGTCGCCGGCGCCATGGGCCGGCGGGCGCCCTCGGGTGCCGCCGCATGACCCCGTGGCAGCGGCTGCTGGCGCTGGGCGCGGTCGGCACCAACGGCATCCTCGCCGCGGCGATCGCGGCGGCGTTCCTGCTCTTCGCGCTCGTCGCCGGCGAGGCCATCCTGTCGCCGGCCGCGCTGCGCTCGATGGCGTTCCAGATGCCGGAGCTCGGCATCCTGTCGCTGGCGATGATGGTGACGCTGCTCTCGGGCGGCATCAACCTGGCGATCATCGCCACCGCCAACCTGTCGGCGCTCGCCATGGCGGCGGTGCTGACCGGCTGGCCGGCCCCCGAGGCTACCCTGCCATGGCTCGTCTGGCAGGCGGCGGCCGTCGCGGCCGGCTTCCTGGTCGCGGGCGCCGCCGGATTCCTCAACGGGGTTCTGGTGGCGCGCCTCGGCGTCTCGCCGATCCTGGCGACGCTCGGCACCATGACGCTGCTGAAGGGCCTGGCCCTGGGACTGACCCGCGGCGAGGTGCTGTCCGGCTTCCCCGCCCCCGTCCTCTTCCTCGGCAACGGCACCGTGGCCGGCGTTCCGGCCGCCCTCCTGGTCTTCGCCGCCGCCGCGGTGGCGCTGGCGATCGTCCTCGGCCGCACCCCCTTCGGCGGCGCCGTCACCATGATCGGCTCGAACCCGGAGGCCGCGCGCTTCTCCGGTATCGACACCGCCGGCGTGCTGATGCGCGTGCACCTGCTCTCGGGGCTGCTCTCGGGCCTCGCCGCCCTGGTCATGATGGCGCGCTTCAACTCCGCCAATGCCGCCTATGGCGAGAGCTATCTCCTGGTGACGATCCTGGCGGCGGTGCTGGGCGGCATCCACCCGATGGGTGGTTTCGGCAAGGTCGGCGGCCTCGTCCTGGCGCTGATCCTGCTGCAGGTCGTCTCGACCGGCTTCAACCTGCTCGACCTCAGCGCCTTCCTGACGCTCGCCATCTGGGGCGCGATCCTGCTCGCCGTCGCCGGCGCGGCCCGGCTGCGCGGCGCCTGACGCGGGTCAGGGCACCAGCACGATCGCGCCCGTGGTCGCGCGCGCCTCGGCGGCGCGGTGGGCGTCCGCGACGGCCGCCAGCGGGAAGCGGGCGCCGATCGTCGGCCGGACCCAGCCGGCGGCGACCGCCGCGAACAGTTCGGCGGCGTTCGCGCGCAGGGTCGCCGTCTCGGCATTGTGCGGGAAGACCGAGGGCCGCGTCAGAAAGAGGCAGCCCTTCTTGTTGAGGAGTTCCGGGTCGATCGCCGGCGCCGGCCCGGAGGCGGCGCCGTAGACGACGACGAGGCCGAAGGGGGCGGCACAGTCGAGCGACTTGAGGAAGGTGTCGCGCCCGACCGAATCGTAGACGACCCGCGCCTTGCGCCCGCCGGTCGCCGCCAGCATGGCGGCCGGCCATTCCGGGTCGGCGGTCACCACGACATGGTCGCACCC
Source organism: Allostella sp. (assembly GCF_041913585.1). Classification (NCBI taxonomy): domain Bacteria; kingdom Pseudomonadati; phylum Pseudomonadota; class Alphaproteobacteria; order Rhodospirillales; family Allostellaceae; genus Allostella; species Allostella sp. The sequence continues at coordinate 15,375 of NZ_JAYSFE010000085.1, read as the reverse complement.
GGCGGCCAGCGCCGCCGCGCGCTTGCCCTCCGACCCGACGGCGCCGACCACGGTGGCACCCAGCGCCTTCGCCCAGGACGACAGGATCAGGCCGACGCCGCCGGCGGCGGCATGGACCAGCACGAGGTCGCCCGGCGCCACCCGGTGCGTCTTGCGCACCAGGTACTGCGCCGTCATGCCCTTGAAGATGACGGCCGCCACCGCCTCGTCCGACAGCCCGTCCGGCACCGGCACCAGCCGGTCGGCGGCGACGATCCGGCGATCGGCATAGGCGCCGATTCCGGCATTGATGTAGGCGACGCGGTCGCCCGGGCGGAATTCCGTCACCTCGGGCCCGACCGCTTCGACGACGCCCGCCGCCTCGTGTCCCAGTCCGGTCGGCGCGGGCAGCGGATAGATGCCGCGACGCTGGTAGATGTCGATGAAGTTGAACCCGACCGCGGTCTGGCGGAGCAGGACCTGCCCTGCCCCCGGCGCCGCCAGCCGCGCCGTCGCCAGTTCCATGGCCTCCGGCCCACCGAAGGCCGAAACCCGCACCACCCGCGCTTCCGTCATGTCCGCCCGTCTCCTCCGGATCGGCGCCCAGAATGGCGCTTGCGGAGGCCGCGGCAAAGCACCTATGCAGCGCCATGCCCCGAGGCAGTCCATCCCGAGGCCGCGCCTGGACCGCCGCGGCCGGGACCGCCGTCGCCGCGGCGCTGTGGTTCGCCGGCGGTGCCGACCTCGTCTGGCGGCTCGTCGCGGGACCGCCGGATCTGGGTGCGGTCGCGTTCGAGACGCTGGTCCGCCGAACGACGGCGAACGACGCGCTCGCCTGCCCGCCGGGCCTCTGCGCCGCGTCGAGCGACTTCCCCCCGCCGCGCCTGGCGATGCCGGCGGCCGAGCTGCGCCGGGCGTTCGCGGCGGCGATCGCGGCCGAGCCGCGGCTGGAGCGGGTGGCGGCCGACGATGCCGCGCTCACCGACCGCTGGGTCCAGCGGACCCGGCTGATGCGCTTCCCGGACACCATCGTCGCCCGTTTCGTCGACCTGCCGGACGGCCGCGCGACGCTGGCGCTCTATTCCCGCTCGCAGCTCGGCCGCGACGATTTCGGCGTCAACCGCGACCGGATCGCGCGCTGGCTGGGGCGGCTGGAGGAGGCCGTCGCTAGCCGCGACCGGCCAGCGGCAGGAACACGTCCGTCAGCCACTCCGCCGGCGGCAGCGACCGGCAGTCGTTGAGATACTCCTCGAAGCACGGCCGGTCGGCCGGCTCCTCGCCGCTCACCGGCAGCCAGTCGCGGTAGAGGCGGCGGTAGGTGCGCTCCAGTTCGGCATAGGGGCCCTGGTGGCGCAGCACGGCGTGGCGGCCGCCGGCGATCTCCAGCATCCGGACGCCGTCCGGCAGCACCGTGCCCACCGGCACGGTCATGCAGGCGTCGGCGGTCAGGCGGTCCTTCGCGACCGAGGTCGGATCGTCGTAGAAGATGCCGAAGAAGCGGGTCGCGGGGCCGATCAGCCCGGCCGCGCCCGCCCAGGCCTGCAGCCGCTCGAAGGCGTGGCCGATCTCCTGGTAGTCGCCGCGGTGGGCGACGGCGGCGACGGTGACGGCGGCGGTGGTGCGGATGGCGACCTCGGTCATGGCGCAGGCTCCCTCGGGCAGGAATGCGGTCGGGGTATCGAGCGGGCCGCGGGCGCGGTAGGCCGCGGGCGGGATGCCGTAGCTGCCGGAGAAGGCGCGGCTGAAGGCGGCGACGCCGGAATAGCCGGCGCGGCGGGCGATGCGGGAGATCGGCAGCAGGCCCTCGATGAGTTCGGCCGCGGCGCGGTGGAGGCGGCGACGGCGCACCGTCTCGGTCACCGTCTCGCCCATCACGCCGCGATAGACGCGATGGAAGTGGAAGGGCGACAGGCAGGCGACGCCGGCCAGCCCGTCGAGGTCGAGGTCGCCGTCGAGATGGCGGCCGATATGCTCGACCACCCGCTCGATGCGGCGGGCGAGGCGCTGGGCCGCGGGCGCCGTCTCCCCCCTCGTCTCGGGGACCGGCCGGGCGGGATCGGGTTTCGTCATGGCGAGAGGATAGTCGGGCCGGGCTTTGCCGCGCTTGCGGAACTCCGCCCCTTGACGGCGGCGGGTTGGGTGCGATCCCCTGCCCCCCCGCCGCTCCCGACGCGGCGGCGCCGAAATCGAACCGCCCGCAGGGAAGGGACGCCCGAGCATGCAGTCGCTGGAAGGAAAGATCGCCTGGATCACCGGGGCCGGCACCGGCATCGGCGAGGCCACGGCGGAGACGCTGGCCGCCGCCGGCATGGTGGTGGTGCTGTCCGGGCGCCGCAAGGCCCCGCTGGACGCCGTCGCCGGCCGCATCGCGGCCGCCGGTGGCAAGGCCGAGGTCGCGGTGCTGGACGTCGTCGACGGCGACGCCTGCCAGGCGGTGGCCGACGGCATCGTCGCGCGCCACGGCCGCATCGATCTGCTCTTCGCCAATGCCGGCGTCAACGTCACCGACCGCACGCTCGACGTGCTGAAGCGAGCGGACTTCAAGCTGCTCGTCGACGTCAACCTGACCGGTGCCTACAACACCGTCTCGGCGGTGCTGCCCGCCATGCGCAAGCAGCAGGACGGGCTCATCGTCAATCTCTGCTCCTGGGCCGGCCGCTATGTCGGCAAGGGTGCGGGCGTCGCCTACTGCGCCTCCAAGCACGGGATGCTGGTGCTGAACGAATCGCTCAACCAGGAGGAATGCGGCAACGGCATCCGCGCCACCGCGATCTGCCCGGCCGACGTCGACACCCCGATCCTCGACAAGCGCCCGGTCAAGGTCAGCCAGGCGACCCGCGACGTCATCCTGAAGCCGCAGGACCTGGCCGACGCCGTGCTCTACGTCGCCAAGCTGCCGCCGCGGGTCTGCATCAACGAGATCCTCATCAGCCCGACCAAGAACAAGACCTACCTGCCGAACCTGCCGTGAGCTGCCGGCTACCCTCGCCCGCCGGCGAGGGTAGCCATCGCCTCCGTCCCGAGGACGTGTTCCCGCACCGCGAATTCGCGGGCGCCGATGCCGGCGTAGAAGGCGTGGGCCCCGGCATTTCCCGGGATCGATGTCCACCAGATAAAGGTCCGCCGGCGTCGGCGGCCGGCGCGGGCGACGGCCGCCAGCAGGGCGCGGGCGACGCCCCGGCGGCGGGCCCGGGGCACGACGTAGAGATCGACGAGGAAGATGCCGCGCTCGCAGTAGCAACTGCTGTAGGCGTCGTGGTCGAAGGTGTAACCGACCGGCCGTCCGGCGAGCTCGGCGATGTGGGTGCGGAACTCCGGCCGGCGACCGAAGCCGGCGGCCAGCAGCTTGTCGGCGGTGATGAAGCGGACCGGATCCCCCTCCTCGCGGCTCAGCGCGCGGCAGAAGCGGACGAGCGTCGGCACGTCCGCCGCCGTCGCCCGGCGGATCGCTAGCGGTCCCGGGCCGCCGGGGGTCACGCCGGCTTGCTCATCGCCAGCAGCTTCTGGACCATCTCCTCGGTCAGGTTGCCGCCGGTCACCACCGCGCAGGTCTTCTTCGAGCGGTCGACCTTGCCCGCCAGGAAGCCGGCCGCAGCAACCACCCCCGCCGGCTCGCCCAGCACCTTGGCGCGGAAGAGCAGCGCCCGGAAGGCGTCGGCGATGTCCTGCTCGCGGATCAGCACGACGTCGTCCATGTACTTCTGCAAATGGCGGAAGGGGAACTCGCCGGGTCGCACCGCCGAGAGGCCGTCGGCCATGCTGTCCCAATGGTCGATCTGCGTCGGCTCGCCGCGCTGACGGGAGACGTAGTAGGCGTTGGCCCGCTCCGGCTGGACGCCGATGACCTTGATGTCGGGACGCAGCAGCTTGATCGCCGTCGCCGTGCCGGCCGCCATGCCGCCCGAGGAGACGGGCACCAGCACCTGCTCGACGTCGGACAGGTCCTCGACGATTTCGATTCCGATGCCGGCATGGCCGAGCGCGACCGGCCGGTCTTCCCAGGTGTCGATCGCGGTCATGCCGCGCTCGCGGGCGACGCGCTCGACCGTCGGCTGGCGCTGGGCGGCGTCGGTGCCGCAGAAATAGACCTCGGCGCCGTGCGCCCGGGTCGCCGCCACCTTGTAGGGGCTGGTGCGGTCGAGCATGACGACGACGACCGGCACCTTCATGATCCGCCCGGCCAGCGCGAAGCCCTGGGCGAAGTTGCCGGACGAGGTCATGACCACGCCCTTCGCCCGCGCCTCGGGCGACAGCGCGTTCATCACCGCGAAGGCCGCGCGCGGCTTGTAGGCGTTGGTGACCTGATGCGTCTCCAGCTTCAGGAACAGGCGCTCGGCGCCGATCTCCGCCGGTTCGCCGGCGAAGGGCACGATCGGCGTGCGGCGGATGATCGCGGGCATGGCCGCGCGGGTGGCGCGGATCTCGTCGAGCGTGATGAGCGGGGCGGCGGTCGCGGCGTCGGGCATCGGGGCCTCTCCGGGTGGGGCACGAGGGCGAGGGGGGGTTCCCGCCGAGGCTAGCACGTGCCGGCGCCGGCGTTCTATTCTCGGTGCCCGACCATGGCACCCCAGCGCACCATCCTCGTCACCGGCGCCAGCCGCGGCATCGGGCTTGCCGCCGCCCGCCACTTCGCGGCAGCAGGGCATCGCATCGTCGGCATCGCCCGCTCGGGCGCGCCGGCCGACTTCCCCGGCGCCTTCCACTCGGTCGACCTTTCGGCCGACGATTTCGGCGAACGGATCGCCGCCATCGCCGCGGAGACGCCGGTCGACGTGCTGGTCAACAATGCCGGCGCGGGCCGCATGGCCCGCCTCGGCGAGGTCAAGCTCGAGGACCTCGACGCCATCGTCCGCCTCAACCTGACGGCGACGATGCTGGCGACCCAGGCCTGCCTGCCGCACATGCGAAGGCAGCGCTGGGGCCGCATCGTCAACGTCTCGAGCCGGGCGGCACTCGGCAAGGACGGGCGCGGCGTCTATGCCGCGACCAAGGCCGGTCTGATGGGCTTCACCCGGACCTGGGCGCTGGAACTGGCGGCCGAGGGCGTCACCGTCAACTGCGTCGCGCCCGGCCCGATCGACACCGAGATGTTCCGCGAACACAACGCTCCCGACAGCCCGGCGACCCGGGCGATCGTCGCCTCCCTGCCGGTCGGCCGCATGGGCCGGCCGGAGGAGGTCGTCGCCGCGCTCGACTTCTTCGCGGGCGAGCATGCCGGCTTCACCACCGGGCAGGTGCTCTATGTCTGCGGCGGCCTGACCATCGCCCGCGATCCGATCTGACCGGCGCCGGCGAGCCGCAAACCGGCCGGCCGACTCATGCCGCCCGCAGGAGCGGCCGCACTTCGGGCGCAGGACAGCTCTCCCGGACGATGCGGCGGGCGGCGCGCTCGGCCGCCCGCGGGGTGGAGAAGGCGAAGCCGTCGATCGGGAAGAACCGGCGATCGGCGGCGTGGAAGTGAAAGCCGCGTCCCTGGTCCCGGCGGACGACGAGTCCGGCCGTGACATCGTCGACGACGATGGCGTAGGCGTCAGCCATGGCTGCTCCTTGGGCGCACCGGCCCCGTCCGGGGCGGCGCCCGACTGTTCGGACGATGAGGTGCTGGAAGGTCGCCCGGGCGGCCGGCGGGTCATCCCGCCGGACGCGGCGACCGGCCGCCGGTCAGGCGGCGCGGCGCGAGCCGCAGCGGCGCATTCGGCGATGCCGGTGGAGAAGGCCGCAGATCGTGGTGGTGCTCGGCGTCGGTGCGAACATCGCCGCACTCCTTTCGCATTAGCGTTTGGTGACGCGGCGCAAGCGCTTCCGTCAAATTGCCGCGGGACGATCCGGTCCGAGGGTCCTCGTCGGGCGGGGTCCGGCCGCCGAAGACGATCGCATCATCGCCGGCAGCCGGCCGGGCGACAATCGAGAAATTGTCCGTCGCGGTTCAAGCTTCCCCGAGGGTCGGCACGAGCGGGCCTGGGGGTCGGCCGATAGGATTTCTCGATTGCCGTCGCCCGGCGGCGCGCGACAATCGCTCCATGATCCACGACACCATGGAGACGGTCGCGAAGGGGCTGGCGCTGCTGGCGGCCCTGGTCGCGGTGCTGTGGTGGACGGGCGCGCTCAGCTGAACCTCCCGAGCGCGCCCCGCTCCTACTCTGCCGCCGCCTGCGCCCGGCCGGCGCCGACGGCCGCCATGGCCGCGGCGCCGACCGCGTCCAGCGCCTTGAGGTCGAGCGCATGGTCGGTCTCGTTGGCGACCGCGATCACCAGCCGCTGCTCGCGCAGCAGCATCACCTTCTGGTCCGAGGCGCCCGACGCCCAGACCGCGTCGATCGGCAGGCTCGGGAACTGGCGGTCGAGGTTGGTGCGGAAGCAGCCGGCATAGTGGTTGCCGAAATGGGTCGAGGTCAGTGCGTAGTCGGCCCAGCCCTCGGGCAGGATACGCTCGCCGTCCCACACCCCGTCCTGGATGTAGAGCATCCCGAAGCGGGCATAGTCGCGCAAGGTCGCGAAGCCCGAGCCGGAGGCGACGAAGTTGCCCACCCGGTCGGCGGAGTGCTGGTAGCTCGCCATGCCGATACGGTCGGCGAGCAGGCCGTAGACGGTCTCGTGGTAGGGCAGGCCGCGGCGCTCGATCCGGTCCCGGATGATCGCGCCCAGCACGTTGAGGCCGGTGTTGATGTAGCGGTAGACGGCACCGGGCCGGGTGGCGACGATGGCGCGCTGGGCGGTGTCGAAGGCGTCCTCGCCGTCGTAGTAGACGAAGCTGTTCTCGAAGATGACGGAGCTCCGCCCCTCCCCGTCGACGGCCGCAAACGCAAGCCCCGAGCGCATCCGCATCAGGTCGTCGATGGTGATGAGGTGGTGGATCGTCCGCGGGTCGCGCCACAGCGGCGCCGGCGCCGGGTCATAGACCGAATGGAGCCAGCCCTCGTGGATCATCCGGCCGATGATGGTGCCGGTGATCGCCTTCGTCATCGAGAAGCTGGGCGTCGGCCGGTCGGGCGCGCCGTGGGCGGAATAGCGTTCGGCGACAACGCCGTCCGGGGTCGCCGCCAGCAGGCCGTAGATGCCGGGCGAGTTGGCGAAGAGGCGGTCGATCGCGGCCTCCAGCCCGGCCGGCCCACGATTGCGCCCCGGCACCGAGCCGCCGTCGCCGCAGGGCCAGGGGCGGCTGCGGTCGGCCTTGGCGCGGTTGACCGGCAGCGCCTGAAAGGCGGGCTCCGGATGCCGGCCGAGCACGATGCCGCCATAGCCCGGCCGCGCGACCGCGTAGCCGACGACGGGGCCGCCGACGGCGGGGTCGTCCCAGGTCACGGTCGCCCGGCGGTCGGCGTCGTCGGTCGCGACGGTGATCCGGCCCATGCCGAAGGCCGCCTGGACCTCCGCCTGGGCCGCCGAGACGTCGGGCTCGTCGCCGAGGCCGCCCGACCGTCCCGACGCGCGCGGCCGGAAATGACGGTCGGCGGTCGCCCGGTCGAGGCCGCTCACATACATCATGTCGACGTAGCGCTTGGCGGTGTAGGCGACGACCTTCTCGCGCAGCGCCCGCGGCGACTGGTCGTAGACGAAGGGTTGCGGCAGGTCGCCGGCGCCGGCGGGCAGCAGCGGCGGGATGCGGTCGAAGAGAGCGCTGGGGGCGCGGGGCATGGGCGGGCTCCGGGGTCGCGGGCGGGCGAGGATCTCCGTGCCCGATCTTGCGCCGCGACGACCCGATGCGGAAGAGCCCGGACGCGCGAACGGGCCGCGGCACCAGGTCCGCGGCCCGTCGAGGTCGCCCGAACGTCGTCGGGCGGCGCAGGTGCTAGCGGCCGAGCTTCTGGTCGCCGTCGACCGACTGGCCGAACTTGCCGTCGTCGAGGTTGGCGCCGAACTTGCCGTCCTCGGCATTCCGGCCGTACTTGCCCTCGTCCATGTTGCGGCCGTACTTGCCGTCGTCCTGGTTGGCGCCGAACTTGCCGTCGTCGACCAGCGCACCGTACTTGCCCTGGTCCTGGTTGGCGCCGAACTTGCCGGCATCGAGCGACAGCGGAGCGGCGACGGCACCGAACGCGAGAAGGCTGGCGACGGCGGCGGAAGCGAGCGTGCGGATCATGGGAACCTCCTGATTTGGCCGGGCGATCCGGTCCTTCCCCGGCCGCCTTCGATGACCGGAAGATAGGTCCCCCGCCCGCGCCCGGCGAATCACGCCGCCTCACTCCGCAGTGAGCCGGCGATGACCGTTCCGTGATCGTCATCGATGCGACCGTCGAACCGTAACCGGGTGGCGCCAGGATCGCGGCCATGCTGATCCACGACCTCATCGACGCGTTCGCCCGGGGCCTCGCGATCACCGTCGCCGCGATCGTCGCGCTCTACGCCGCCGGCGCCCTCCACTGACCGCCGACCGCTTCGCCGTCCCCCTTCTGGGGACTGGCGTTCGGACCGCGGTTCGCGCTATCGGAAGGCATGCGTCGCCTCGCCCCTTCTGCCGCAGCCGTCCTGCTGCTCGCCGCCTGCGGCGGCCCGAGCGGCCCCGTTCCCTCGGAGACGACCACGTATCGCTGCGCCCTCGGCCGCGGCTTCGCCGTGACCGTGCGGCCGAAGGACCCGAACATCGTCCTCGATGCCGGCCGCAACCGGCTCATCCTGTCTCCCCCCGCCAGCGGCGAGGAGGGCAAGGAACGGGCGAAGGAAGCCGCCAAGCTCGACGGGCAGTTCACCAACGGCGCGGTGTCGCTGACGCTGGCGGGAGAGACTGCACTGGTCGAGAACCTGCCGGGCGGGCCCTACGACGACTGCCGGGCGGCCGGACCGGCGGAGAAGACGGGACCGGGCATCCCGCCGATCAAGGTCGAATGACCTTGCCGGGCGCCGCCGTGGACGGGGCGCCCCTGCTGGCGGTCGAGGGACTGACGACCCTCTTCCGCACCGACCGCGGCACCGTCGGCGCCGTCGACGATGTTTCCTTCACGCTGGCGCGCGGCCGCACGCTCGCCGTGGTCGGCGAATCCGGCTGCGGCAAGAGCGTCACCGCACTCTCCGTCATGGGCCTGCTGCGACGCCCGCCGGCCGAGATCGCCGGCGGGCGCATCCGCTTCGAGGGCGAGGACCTGCTGGCGCTGCCGCCGGAGCGGATGCAGGACCTCCGCGGCGACCGGCTGGCGATGATCTTCCAGGAGCCGATGACCTCGCTCAACCCCGCCTTCACCGTCGGGGACCAGATCGCCGAGGCCATCGTCCGCCACCGCGGCGCCTCGGCGGCCGCGGCCCGCGAGCGCGCGATCGAACTGCTGGGCCGGGTCCGCATCCCGGCGCCGGACCAACGGTTCGGCGAGTACCCGCACAAGCTTTCGGGCGGGATGCGGCAGCGGGTGATGATCGCGCTGGCGCTCGCCTGCGACCCCGACCTCCTGATCGCCGACGAGCCGACGACGGCGCTCGACGTCACCATCCAGGCCCAGATCCTGGCGCTGCTGCGCGGCCTCCGCCGGGAGAGCGGCATGGCGATGCTGCTCATCACCCACGACCTCGGCGTCGTCGCCGAGATGGCCGACGACGTGATCGTCATGTATGCCGGCCGCGTCGTCGAACGCGCCCCGGTCGACCGCCTCTTCGCGGTGCCGCAGCATCCCTACACGATCGGCCTGATGGGATCCGTCCCGCGCCTCGACGACGACGGCGGGCGGCTCGCCGCCATCGAAGGCCAGGTGCCGAGCCCGCTGGCGCCGCCGGCCGGCTGCCGCTTCCACCCGCGCTGCCCCTTTGCCGAAGCCGCCTGCCGGGCCGAGGAGCCGCGCCTGACGCCGGTCGCGACCGGGCACGACGTCGCCTGCCGGCGGGCGCCGCTCGGAATCGAGGCCGCGGCATGACGGCGCTGCTCGAGGTCGAGGGGCTGGCCAAGCATTTCCCGGTGCGCCGCGGCCTGTTGCAGCGCGTGCAGGGCCATGTGAAGGCGGTCGACGGCGTCTCGTTCCGGCTCGCCGCCGGCGAGACCCTGGCGGTGGTCGGCGAATCCGGCTGCGGCAAGTCCACCCTCGGCCGGCTGGTCCTGCGGCTGATCGAGCCCACGGCCGGCGCCGTCCGCTGGCGGGGCGAGGACATCTTCGGCCTGCCGCCGGCGCGGATGCGGGCGCTCCGGCGCGAGATGCAGATCGTCTTCCAGGACCCCTATGCCTCGCTCAACCCGCGGCTCACGGTCGGCCAGATGCTGGCCGAGCCGCTGATGCTGCACGGCATCGCCCGGGGTGCCGCGGCGGCCGCGCGGGTGACGGAACTGCTGGCGCTGGTCGGCCTCGCCCCCGAGCATGCGCGCCGCTACCCGCACGAGTTCTCGGGCGGGCAGCGCCAGCGCATCGGCATCGCCCGGGCGCTCGCCGCCGGCCCGCGCCTGCTGGTCGGCGACGAGCCGGTCTCGGCCCTCGACGTCTCGATCCGGGCACAGGTCGTGAACCTGCTGCAGGATCTCCAGCGCCGGCTCGGCCTCGCCTATCTCTTCGTCTCGCACGATCTCGGCGTCGTCCGTCATATCGCCGACCGGGTGGCGGTGATGTATCTCGGCCGGATCGTCGAGACGGCGCCGAAGGCCGCCCTCTACGCCGGGCCGCGCCACCCCTATACGGCGGCGCTGCTGGCGGCGATCCCGGTCGCCGACCCGCGTCTGAAGCGCGACCGGCCGATCCTCGAGGGCGACGTGCCGAGCCCGATGGCGCCGCCGCCCGGCTGCCGGTTCCACACCCGCTGCGCCCATGCCGTCGACCGCTGCCGGAGCGAGGTGCCGCCGCTCGACCAGGACGGCGACGGCCATGCCGTCGCCTGCTGGCGCTGGCGGGAGCTGGCCCCGCTGCCGTCCGCCGCCGCCGAGGGCGTCCCCCCGGACGCACGGCTGGCCGCGCTCCAGGGCGCCTTCCGCCGCCGCGCCGGGATCAGGGCAGGCGCCTGAAGCCCTGGCGCTCGAAGTGCGGGGCCGCCTCCGCCGAGCGCAGCCAGGCGAGGAGGCCGGCGGCCGCCGGCACCGCCTCGCGGGTCAGCGCGATCGGATAGATGATCGGCGGGTGGCTGTCGGGCGGAAAGGCGCCGACGACCCGCACCCGCGCCGCGTCGGCCGCCGCGTCCGTCGCGTAGACGATGCCGAGCGGCGTCTCGCCGCGGGCGACGAGCAGCAGTGCGGCCCGCACGTTCTCGGTCTGGGCCAGGCGGTTGGCGACCTGCGGCCACAGACCCAGAGTCTCGAGCGCCGCCTTGCCGTACTTGCCGGCCGGCACCGACTCGACCTGGCCGACGGCGATGCGGCCGTCGGCGCCGAGCAGTTTCGCCAGATCGAGACCCGGCGCGACCGGCCCCGCGGCCGTGGAGTCCCTGGGCGCGATCAGGACGATGGCATTGGCCAGCAGGTTCGCCCGGCTCTCCGGGCGGATCAGGTTTCGCTTCTCGACATAGTCCATCCAGTCGAGGTCGGCCGAGAGGAAGATCGAGGCGGGCGCCCCCTGTTCGATCTGCCGGGCCAGCGCCGAACTGGCGGCGTAGGAGACCTTTGCCGGCACCCCGCCGCGGGCCGTCCAGGCGGCGACCGCCTCGTCCAGGGCGTTCTTCATGCTGGCGGCGGCGAACACCACCACGCCCTGGGCGCTGGCGGCGGCCGGCGGCAGGAGCGTCGCCGCGGCAACGGCCCAGGTGGCGAGGACAAGCAATCGGCGGCGCATTCCATCTCTCCCATCGATATATTTGATGAGATACATCGAATCGATCCGTGGCGACAACCGTGCCGGAACGACGGGCCGAGCGCAGCGTTCTCGGCTGGGCGGCCGGATTGGGGGGCCGCCGGGTTCATGACCACGCCGCAGATCCTCGCCGTCGCCATCTTCGCGCTGACGCTCGCCGCCTTCGTCTGGGACCGGGTCCGCTACGACATCGTCGCGCTGGCCGCGCTGGCCGCCGCTGTCCTCGCCGGCCTGGTCGAGCCGGACCAGGCGTTCGCGGGCTTCGGCAATGCTGCCGTCGTCACGGTGGCCGCGGTGCTGGTGCTGAGCCATGCGCTGGCGCGCTCGGGCGTCGTCGCCGTCGTCGGCGAGCGGGTCAACCGCCGGGTCGCGACGCCGGTGCAGCAGACCGCGCTCCTGTGCCTGCTCGGCGCCGCCATGTCCGCCTTCATGAACAATGTCGGCGCACTCGCCATCATGATGCCGATCGCCATCGCCGGCGCCCGCCGTTTCGGCAGTTCGCCGGCACTCGTCCTGATGCCCCTCTCCTTCGCCACCATGCTGGGCGGCATGTGCACGCTGATCGGCACGCCGCCCAACCTGCTCGCGGCCGGCTTCCGCGAGCGCTACGGGGCGGCGCCGTTCGACTTCTTCGCCTTCGCGCCGGTCGGCCTCGCCGTCACGCTCGCCGGCACCGCCTTCATGGTGCTGGTGGCCCGCTTCCTGATGCCGGCCGACCGCAAGGGCACGGCCTCGGCGATGGAGCAGTTCGACGTCGGCCACTACCTCACCGAGGTCCGGGTCGGCCCCGAATCGAAACTGGCCGGAATGAGCGTCGCCGCGGTCGAGGCCGAGTACGAGGATCGCCTGTTCGTGATCCAGCTCGCCCGGCGCGGCCTGCGGCTGCGCGGCCGCTTTCCGACCACTCGGCTGGCGGCGGGCGACGAAGTGCTGGTCCAGGCCGATGCCGAACTGCTCCAGGAGCTGGTGCGCGGCGGCATCCTCGACCTCGTCTCAGCGCACACGACCGAGGGGGAGGACGAGAAGCCGGCCGTGCCCGCCCAGCTCGACACCGCCGAGGTGATCGTCGGGCCCAACGCCTGGATCCAGGGCGCGACCGCGCGCGGCCTCCGCCTGCGTGCCCGCTACGGCGTCAACCTGCTGGCCCTCTCGCGCCAGGGCCGGCCGGTTACCGGACGGGTGCGCGACACCGCCTTCGCCGCCGGCGACGTCCTGCTGCTCGAGGGCGACGCCGAGCAGATCGGCGACGCCGTGCGGCAGCTCGGCTGCCTGCCGCTCGCCAACCGGCGCATCGCCCTGCAACCCTTCCGCATCTACACGACCCTGGCGATCATGACGGCCGCCATCGCCCTGGTCGCGGCCGACCTGCTGCCGGCATCGATCGCATTCCTGCTCGGCGTGCTGGCCGTCGTCGCCCTCGGCGTCCTGCCCCTGCGCGAACTCTACGACGCGGTCGAGTGGCCGGTGGTGGTGCTCCTCGGCGCCATGATCCCGGTCGGCGGCATCCTCGAATCGACGGGCCTCGCCGCCATCGTCTCGGCCTGGGTCGCGGAGACCGGCGGCGCGCTGCCCGAGCGCGGGATGCTGGCGCTGGTGCTGGTCGTCACCATGCTGCTGACGCCGGCCCTCAACAATGCCGCCACCGTCATCGTCATGGCGCCGATCGCGATCGGCGTGGCGCAGCAGTCCGGCCTGCAGCCGGACGCCTTCCTGATGGCGGTCGCCATCGGTGCAAGCTGCGATTTCCTCACGCCCTTCGGGCACCAGAACAACACCCTGATCCTCGCCCCCGGCGGCTACCGCTTCGCCGACTACTGGAAGATGGGCCTGCCGCTCGACCTCATCGTGCTCGCCGTCTCCGTCGCCCTGCTGCCCGTGGTCTTTCCGCTCCGCTGACCGCCGCCGGGTTGCTCCCCCCGCCCGCGACCGCATACGATCGGTGCCAACGGCACGACAGCCGGCAGACGGGGAGTAACGGTATGAAGCGCGCGATCGCCCTCGCCTTCGCGGCGAGCCTCCTGGCCGGAACCGCCATGGCCCAGTCCACGCTCCGCATCGGCCTCGCCGAGGACCCGGACCTGATGGACCCGACCACGGCCCGCACCTTCGTCGGCCGCATCGTCTTCGCCTCGGTCTGCGACAAGCTGCTCGACATCGACAAGGATCTGAAGCTGGTGCCGCAGCTTGCGACCGAGTGGAAATGGTCCGACGACCAGACGGCGCTGACGCTGAAGCTGCGGCCCGGCGTCAAGTTCCACGACGGCGAGCCGATGGACGCCGCCGCCGTGAAATACAGTCTGGAGCGGCACCTCACCTTCCCCGGCTCGCGCCGCAAGTCCGAGATCAGCCAGGTGAAGTCGGTGACCGTGGTCGATCCGCTGACGGTCCGGCTCGACCTGTCGGTGCCCTTCGCGCCGCTCATCGCCCAGCTCACCGACCGCGCCGGCATGATCGTCTCGCCCAAGGCGGCCCAGGCGATGGGCGACAAGTTCGGCTCCGCGCCCGTCTGCGCCGGCCCCTACAAGTGGGTCGAGCGGGTGCAGCAGGACCGCATCGTCGTCGAGCGCTTCGCCGACTACTGGGACAAGGGCAACATCCATTTCGACCGCATCGTCTACCAGCCGGTGACCGACGCCACGGTGCGCCTCGCCAACCTCCAGTCGGGCCAGCTCGACCTCGTCGAGCGGGTGGCCGCCACCGACGTCGACGCCGTCAAGTCGAACCCGCGCCTCCAGCTCGTCCAGGCGACGGAGCTGGGCTACATGGGCCTCAGCTTCAACGTCGCCAACGGCGACCGGGCGAAGACGCCGCTCGGCCAGGACGCGCGGGTGCGCCGGGCGATCGAGCTCGCCATCGACCGCGACGCCATCAATCAGGTCGTCTTCAACGGCCTCTTCTCCCCCGGCAACCAGTGGGTGGCGCCGGCCAATCCCTGGTACCAGAAGTCCTCGCCGACACCGAAGCGCGATGTCGCCCGCGCCAAGGCGCTGCTCAAGGAGGCCGGCGTCGCCAACCTCTCCTTCACCGTCAACGTCCCGTCCGGCAGCGAGAACGCCCAGGTCATGCAGGTCGTGCAGGCGATGCTGCAGGAGGCCGGGATCGACATGAAGCTGCGGACGCTGGAGTTCGCGACCTCGCTGCAGATGGCGTCCAAGGGCGACTTCGAGGCCTACTTCATCGGCTGGTCCGGCCGCGTCGATCCCGACGGCAACATCTGGGCCTTCAACTCTTGCGAGGCGGCGCAGAACGACGGCCGCTACTGCAACCCCGAGATGGACAAGTGGCTGAAGCAGGCGCGCTCGACCAACGACCGCGAGCGCCGGATGGCCGCCTATGCCGAGGCGACCAAGGTCCACATGGCCGACATGCCGCGCATCTACCTCTACCACCGCACCTGGTTCTACGGCGTCTCGAAGAAGCTGCAGGGCTTCCAGGCGCCCCCCGACGGGCTGGTCCGCATCCAGGGCCTGAAGCAGGGCTGATCCCGGCCCGGGGGGGGGGCCCCCCCCCCGGGGGGGGGGCGCGCCCCGCCCGGGGGGCCGGTGGGGCAGCCTTCCCGCCTACATCGCCCGCCGCCTGCTGGTGGCGCTGCCGACGCTCCTGGTCGTCTCCTTCATCGTCTTCGGCCTGCAGCTGCTGCTGCCGGGCGACCCGGCGCTGCTGCTGGCGGGCGAGGACCGCGACCCGGCGGTCATCGCCCACATGCGGGCGC